>JAKAVH010000032.1 GCA_021827545.1 Thermoplasmata archaeon | reverse complement strand
GGTGGCTCACCATCCGGACCACGCTCAAGTGGTGAGAGATGAACAGGTACGTCAGCTGGTGCTCCTCTTGCAGCTTCTTCAGGATCGTGAGGATCTGCGCCTGGACCGAGACATCGAGCGCGCTCGTCGGCTCGTCCAGGACCACGAACTCCGGCCGGAGCGCGAGCGCCCGCGCGATCGCGATCCGTTGCCGCTGCCCTCCCGAGAATTCGTGCGGGAACCGCCACTGGTGCTCCGGGTTCAGTCCGACTTCCGCGAGAAGCTCCGTCACCCGGCGGTACCGCTCGGCCCGCGAGCCGAGGTGGTGGATCGTGAGCGGCTCGGCGATGATGTCTCGGACGAGCATCCGGGGACTCAGCGAGCCGAACGGATCTTGGAAGACGATCTGGAGCTTGCCGCGCAACGACCGCATCTCGCGTCGGCTCTTGCGGTAGAGGGAGTACTGCTTGGCGATCTCGTCGAGCTCGGCCAGCGCCGGGGACGAGGTCCGGTCCGCGGCCGCCCCGTTGTTCGGGTCGACGGAGCCGGCCCGGGGCAGCGCCCGGTAGAGCTCGTCGATCCGGTCGAGGGTCGAGGGAGGGGGCTGGTAGTACAGCTGCCCGGACGTCGGCTCGATGAGACGCAGCAACAGCCGTCCCACGGTGGTTTTGCCGCAACCGCTCTCGCCGACGAGCCCGACGGTCTGCGCCGTCGGAAGGTCGAAGCTCACCCCGTCGACGGCGCGGACGTCCCCGATGTGCGTCGAGAAGACCCCGCCCCGGATCGGGAAGTACTTGCGGATGTTCCGCGCGCTGAGCAGGATCGGTCGTTCGGACGGCATCGGGAACCCTTCGGCCCTCCCGCTACAACGGCGCGACGGGCCCCGTGTATAAATAACAGGCCACCGTGTGATCCGGGCCCTCGACCGTCACCGGGGGACGCTTCTCCTTGCAGACCGGCATGGCGTGCGGGCATCGCGGGTGGAATCGGCAGCCGGTCGGCGGGGTGATCAGGTTCGGAACCGACCCCGGAATCGAGCTCAGGTCCTTCGTCGGCTGGTCGAATCGCGGGACCGACGCGAGGAGACCTTGGGTGTATGGGTGCAGCGGGCGTTGGAACAGCTCCTTGACGGGCGCGGTTTCCACGATCTGACCGGCGTACATCACGCAAACGCGGTCGGCGACCTCGGCAATGACCGCAAGGTCGTGGGTGATCAGCAGGATCGCGGTGCTGAGGCGGTTCTTCAGGTCGTTCACCAAGTCCAAGATCTGGGCCTGGATCGTCACGTCGAGCGCGGTCGTCGGCTCATCGGCGATGAGCACCGCCGGCTCGGGCGAGATCGCCATCGCGATCATCACCCGCTGCAGCATTCCCCCGGAGAGTTCGTGCGGGTAGCTCCGGGCGATCTGGACCGGGTTCGCGATCGAAACACTCTCGAGCAGCCGGACGGTCCGCCAGAACAGCTCGTCCTGAAGCGGTCGCTGGACCCGCTTGCGGATCCCCCAGAGCCCGTAGTAGAAGTAGCGCAGCCGCAGTCGAAGCTGGGCCGCCCGGATGCGCGAGCGCCGGCCGAGGGCCCTCCCGCCAGCCCGTAGCTCTTGCATGTACGTTTCCTTGAGCTGCTCCCAGAGCCGGGCCTGCGCCAGCCGGTACTCCAGGTATCGGCGCTGGAACGGCGTGAGGGAGAGCCGCCGCAGCGCGCGCTCGACCCGTCCGATGCCGCCGCGGGTCCACACCCGCGCGTCCCGGGCGAGGTAGTAAGCCTCCGTGGCGAACGTCGGAAGGTGGACGGCTTCGCCGAGACGACGCGCGGCGGCCCTCAGCTCCTCCGCCGTCGCCGTGCCGGCGGCATAGCGGGTCGCGACGCCCGCGAGCTCGTCGGTCGCCGTCGCGACCTCGGGTGCGGTCGGCGTCGCCTGCAGCAGTCCTTGGATCACCTCGGGCCCCCGATGCAGGAGGATCGATTCGCCGAGCTGGTTCGAGATCGAGAAGATCGGGTTCATCGCCTGGCTCGGCTCCTGGAAGATCATGGCGATCTCCCGTCCCCGGACCGCCGCCATCTGCTCCGTGGCGAGCTTGATGCGGCGGAACGACCGGCGGATCTTCACCCGCTGGGTCTTGCGGATCGGGATGATCCTCGCCTCGGAGGGGATGCTCGCCAGAAGGTCGACACCCTTGTAGAGGATCGACCCCCCGACGATCCGTCCCGGCGGGTCGGGGATCAACCGCGTGATCGAAAACGAGGTGACGCTCTTCCCGCACCCCGTCTCGCCGACGAGCCCGAGCGTTTCCCCTCGGCGCAAGTCGAAGGCGACCCCGTCCAGCGCCCGGACGATCCCGTCGTACGTGAAGAAATACGTCCGCAGGTCCCGGACCTTCAGCACCGGCGGTGGGGTCGATACGCCCGGCGAGGCGTCTCCCGCCGCCGGTCCTACCACCGCTCCCCCCTCGGTCGCCTTCGGCTCCCGCGAAGGAGCGGTCAACTCCGAGGTAGAGACCCGTTCCGCGCCACTGGCCATCCGGGAGCTCCTCACCTCCGCAGCCGGGGGTCAAGAGCGTCCCGCAGTCCGTCCGCGAAGAAGTTCACACTGATGGCGAACAAGAACAACGCAAGGCCAGGGAACAAGATCTGCCACCACGGAACAAAGCACGTGCCGAGCTGGCAGGTGACAAAGTTGTTCACGACGTTCGAGCTGCCGAGCGCCGCGACCGCCCCCCACTCCGGAAAGTACTGGGACGGAAGGATCTGCACGAACCCGATGAACACGAGCGCCCCGATGAGGAGGGGGATCGTGCCGACATCGAGCGACATCTGGACGAAGATCGGGTAGACGCTGTTCGGGATGATGTGGCGGGTGATGATCCGGCCGTTCTTCGCCCCGCTCGCCTTCGCCGCCTCCACGAATTTCTGCTCGCGGGTGACCAGCACTTGTCCGCGGACAAGTCGCGCGTAAAACGGCCACCACGTCACGAGGAACGCGATGATCAGCAGGAAGATGTGGGCGGGCGCCGCGGGCAGAAACGGTAGGGAGCCGCCGGTGGCGGCAAACACCACGGCTCCGACCACGATGACAAAGAGGAGTTGCGGAATCGACAGGAAGATGTCGACGAACCGCATGAGCGCCTCGTCCATCAGGCCCCCGTAGTAGCCCGCCGTGACGCCGACAAACAGCCCGATCAGGGCGCCCCCGCCGACGATCGAGCCCGCGATCAGGAGCGACCAATCCGACCCCCTCAGGAGCCCTTGGAAGACGCTGTAGAAGTGATTGCCCGCCCCTCCCGAATCGAGCGACAACGCGCCGAGGGGCAGCGGGCCGAGCGACAGCGGAGAGAGCGAGATGGTCGGTCCGATCAGCTCCTCGTGGCCAGCCGGGACCAAATAGCAGTTCGGCGCCGGCGGCGGGCCGGACGTGTAGACGCAGACCCCGGGCGTGCCGGCCGAGCAGGATCCGCCGTACGGATGCGAGCAGTACAAGGTCATCTGGTACCACGGCGTGCTCGACGTCGCCGCGAAGATCGCGATCAGGATGATCACGGCCAAGATGCCGAGACCGACCATCGCGAGGGTGTTGCGCCGGAGGAAGTACCAGGTCCGCCGGTATTGGTCGAAACGGGGGTTGCGGAAGAACCCCCGGCGGAAGAGCGCCCCGGGGCCCGACTTCGTTCCCGCTGCCATCCTGCTACCCCAGCCTCACGCGCGGGTCGAGATAAGCGTAGAGCACGTCCACGATGATG
>JAKAVH010000007.1 GCA_021827545.1 Thermoplasmata archaeon | reverse complement strand
CCCCCACGCGACCTCCCGGGAGACCGCGCGCCAAAATTCTACCGTCAGGGACCGGCCGAAAAGGGAGGGACCGCGGACAACCGTTAAGCGGGACGCACGGACTCTCGCGCCCGGTGGATTCCGATGATCGGTGGAGACATTGACCTCACTCCGTATCGAGATCAGCTGCGGTCGCTCCCGTCGAGCCTCAAGGTCGTGGCGTTCTCGATGGAGTCCGACTGCGACCTCTGTCCCTCGGCCGTCCGTCTGCTTGACGATCTCGGGCAGGCGGCGCCGCAGATCTCGATCGAGCGGTACGACCTCGTGCAGCACTCCGCGAAGGCCGTTGAGCTTGGGGTCGACAAGGCGCCGGCGTTCCTGCTCTCGTCCGACGGTCCGGCACGGGTCCGCTGGTTCGGCCTCCCCCTCGGGCACGAGACCAAGAGCTTCGTCGAGGACCTCGCGGACGTAGCGAAGGGCGCACCGCGGTTCGGGGGCGCCATCGAGGAGCGGCTGAAGGCGGTGCAGCGCCCGACCCACATCCAGGTTTTCGTCACGCCCACCTGCCCGTACTGCCCGCGTGCGGCGCGACTCGCCCACCGATTTGCCCTCGCGAACCCCCTCATCCGCGCGGACGTGATCGAGGTCAACGAGTTCCCGACCGTCGGACAGGTCTATGGAGTCCAAGGCGTGCCGAAGATCGTGGTCAACAACCTGCTCCAGGTCGAGGGACTGCCCTCCGACGGCGGCTTCGCGGAGATCTTAGAGCTCGCCGCGGACCCCGCGAGACTGGCGAAGGCGCTCCATCACGAGCACGAGTCTCCCGCCTAGGTGGCCGGGCGGGTCGGCCCGCGACATCGCGGCCGGCGCGGCGGATGCGGACGCCGATGCGCGCGCTACGCCTTGATCGCCTGCTTCAGCTTCGCGACCAGGTCCGGCGGTGGGCTCGAGATCCCGTGCGAAGATCGGGCGTGCGCCGCGGCGATCGCCATCACTTCGTCGGCGTCCTTCGCCCCAGTCACTTGGAATCCGCAGCTCATGCCGATGTCGGCACACTTGAAGCTCGCCATAGCTGACCTCGGTGATGCAGGCCGAAGGACCTTATGAGGCAAGTGTGACCGGGCGAGATTTCGGGGCTTGAGGGAATTTCCGGCGCGGCGGTCCTTGCCCCCGCCTCCGATGCCGAAACTCACCTGAGGGCACCCCCCGAGGGATGACCCGGGGACTCTTGCAGCTGGCCCGAGAGGTATTCCGCCCCTCGAGAGCTCGCCATCGATACCGGGCCTTGGGAGCGGAGCGCTCCCTCGCAGCAATAGCCCGGGGGGCGCGCCCCAGGCGCTACGGCCCGTGGCCGGCTCCTCCGCCGGGGGCCCCTACGCCCCGGTCCGAAGCTTCAAGATGGGGTCGTGCGCATGGAGGTGACGCAATGGCGTCCACACCGAGTTCCGAAGCATCGCCTCCGCCCCCTGCCGCGGCACCTGCGACCTGGACCCCCCCTGCACCCCGCGGTCCGGTTCCCGTGACCCGACCTCCTTGGCTCGACTACGGCATGCTGATCATCGGGATTGGCGCGCTCCTGATGTTCATCGGCTTCCTCTTCGGGGCCGGCGCCGCGGGTCAGACCGTGAACGGGACCGCGAACACCTACCAGGGCGACCTCGAAGCGTTCTTCACGCTGAACGCGTTCGGCATTCTGCTGGTCGTTGGCGGGTGGCTCTACCGTGTGGCCTTGACCGCCCGCGCGAAGCTCCGGTAGGCACGATCGCTCCGAGGGTCGCGTACCCCTCGATCCAGCCCCCGGCGGGCTGGCGAGAGGTCCCGCCACCCTGAAGGTTCCCTGGCCTGCCCGGCGGCACCGGACACTACGCCGGCGGCGGGGGACCTTTCGCCGGACCGGTACCCGTGATGCCTCCCCTCCGCTGAACCCGGACGACAACGGTCGATAGACCCTCAGGGACCCCGAATGGCGGGGATTCGCCCGGCGGCAGCCACGGCGCGCGGGAGACCCCCCTGGCCCGGATGCTGTTTCGTACGTGTCCTGAACCGAAAGATGTGGTCCCGCCGCACAGGGCCCTGAGGGCACGCCTTCGCGGGGGTAATACGTCAGGAGTCTATTCCGGGCCGGGTGCCGCGCTCGAAAGGGACGATGCCGGCCGCACTCCACGCTGGGTCGCTTCGCCCGCAGTCTGGCGGACCCGCGGGAGACGGGCTAGCAGCTGAGTCGAGTATCCACCACCACGAGGCCGAAGCGGGACTCGAGCCCGAAAGACACCGTCCCCAGCCGTATCGACAGCTCTTCCTGAGCCAGTTTGAGGACGCACTCCTCGTGGTCGGCGGGATCGTCGCGGCGCTTCCGTCGACGTTCGGTGGCACCGAAGAGCTGGCGCTGGCCGGGCTCAGCGTGGTCGGCCTCGGAAAGACGATTCCCTCCCTGCTCGGGCAGGCGGGGTTGGCCCAAGGGGGTCCCTTTCCAGCGGGCGGGAAGCAGGGATTCTGGCGGCCGGGCCCCGGGTACCCCGACCCCTACGCTGCGATCGGCGACGGGGTGCTCGCGACGCTCACCATCGTGGGGCTCTTGGCGACCGGCGCGGGGGTCGGGGCGGACAGCTTTCTGCTGCTCGTCGGGATCGGCTTCTCGGTGAAGGGGATCGTAGGACTGGCCGAGCTCTGGCGGCTCGGGTCGGCGTTCGACAAGGACCCTGGGGGTAAGGAATGGGCCGACGAGTCCGGCATCGGCCGAGCCGCTGGGCTCGGAGCCGGTACCACCGAGAACACCCTCCTGGCCGCTCTGGGAGGGGCGGCGGTGCTGCTGGTAGCGCTGCACGGCTCGGCATCGACGGTCCCCCTCGCCCTGGGTCTCGGAGCGATCGGGAAGGCGCTCCCGTCGTTCGTGAGCGCGGCGATCGCCTCCTATTCGCCCACGTAATTCGAGGCTCGCGCGGCCCGCACCCCTGTCCGGGGGCCGCGAACGGAAGGGTACGAAGGAAGGGGTTGGAGCTCGGGGGTCGTCCGCCCTACGCGTTGCCGGTGGACCCCTGGGACGGGTTGTTGCCGTCCGGGGTGGAGGCGGGCGAAGCATGCGGCTCGTTCGGAGGGTTCGGCTCTCGCCACTGCTCAGCCGGCGCGGTCGAGGGCGGGGGCGCCGGCGGCCCGATCATCGACGGGGACGACCGACGTCCTCCGCGGCGCCGCAGGAAGAGCACCACGCCCAGGATGATCGCGATCAAGAACAGCACGAGCAGGATCAGCCAGGCGACCGTGAGGCCGCTCCCCGCGCCGAGCTCGAGGTTCAGGACCGACGGATGGTTGTTGATCGAGATCGTGGTCGTTCCGACGCAGCTCCCGCTCGGCAGGCACGGTCCGGCAGCGAGCGCGCCCTGGGCGCTCAGGACGAGCAGGAGGGACCCCTGCACCGCGTTCGCGGGGATCGTGAAGGAGAGCGTTCCGCTCGTCCCCACGTTCTCGATCGAGAAGGCGTCCGCGTAGCCCTGCGCGTAGAGCAGGAACGAGACGACCTGCGGGAGTGCAACGCCGGAGGTCGCGTCGACCGCGTAGGAGAGCGTCACGGTCTCGCCCGGCTGATAGCTACCGTCCGCGTAGCTCGAGGCGGTCGTCACCCCAAGGAGGATCGAATACCCCTCGGCGAGCTGCAGGGTCACCGAGCTGCTCGTGATGACCTGGCCGTTCTCCGTCGCCCAAGCGAAGACCGTGAGCCCGAGCGGCGGGAGGCTCGACGAGATCGG
>JAKAVH010000225.1 GCA_021827545.1 Thermoplasmata archaeon | reverse complement strand
TCGTTCTGGGGAAGGGTCTCGGGATGGAGGAAGTTCTCGGACCGCACCGGAGGGAGATTCTCCGCTTGGCCCGAAGGTACGGCGTCTCCTCCGTGCGAGTCTTCGGCTCGGTGCGGCGTCGGGAGGCGACTACGAAGAGCGACGTGGACCTTCTCGTCGGATGGAAGAAGCGCCACTCGCTCCTCGACCGGGCCGGTCTTCGTTCCGATATCGAGGGGATCCTCGGTCGTCGGGTTGACCTCGTCAACGAGGGTGGGATTGCCTGGCCGATCTCGCCTCAGATCGAGGCGGAGGCGATCCCCCTGTGACGGCGTCCCAGGAGAGGGACCGCTTTCTCATCCACGAGATGCTTCGGCATATCGCGGTGATTCGGTCCGCGACGGAGGGCGGGAAGGATTCTTTGAGCGAGCCGAAGAACCGGTACGCCGCCGAACACGGCGCCGAGCTGCTTGCCGAGGCTGCGGAGAAGGTGAGCAACCCGTTCAAGACTGCGAATCCCGGGGTTCCGTGGGAGAGAGTGAAGAAGCTTCGCAAGAGAGTCGCTCATCCCTCCGATCTTGGAGGGACGGCCGTCGACATCGAGGAGATTTGGGTCTTCGCGACCGACGACGCTCCGAAGATTGCGAGGAAGCTCCGGAACCCGAAGTTCCCGAATTCCTAAGGACTCGCAACAGAAGAGGGCCCCGCATCATGTCGCCTTTCGAGAGAGGCCGAGGTCATTGGTCGAACGTCGGCTCGAGCGGGCAGCTCGGGATCCTGCGCACCACAGGCTGCGCATCGGAGACTACCACCCATTCGCCGCGTTCTCCAGTTCCCACGCTCCCACGCCTCAATCATCGTCGAACGCATCAGACATCGCGCGAAAGTTCACCAGCAATGACCCCGGTCCAGCGGCAGGATGATCAAAGCCTCCCACCCAACGGAAGTGTACCCTCAGCTCACTTCCCTCCCTCGGCTTTGGTCGAAGAGCGCCGATCCGTGTATGACTTTCCCTCGGGCCGATGAGGTCAGGCTCGGTCGAAACACCGACCGACGATCGCCGGATTGACATCCGGGTTACGCGTGCGAAGATCCCCCCCGCCGAGCCTGCCGACATGCCGCAGTTACGATGGGGTACCGGAAATCGCACCAGCATCGGGACACATCTCCAAATACCCCCTCCCGCGACCTGTTGCTGACCTTCGCCCCGGGAGCCCCCGGGGGTCGGCTCGGAAGAAACCGAACTCCCAAGGAGCTTATCGACCCGATCCCGGCGCCCCTACGCTCGACCTTTCTCCCCTCCTCGGATTCCTCGCTCTCCTGATTCCGACGACCTACCCATCGTTCGCCGTCATGACGACCTGGATGGTGACGGGGGCGCTGCTCCTGACCCTTGGCTGGGTCGGTCTCGCAATGCGTGCGTCCCGCACCGACGAACCCGGACGCCTTCCGACCGGGCATTGGACCCTGCGGGCGATCGGCGGGGTCTCCCTCGCCCTCACGGCGACGCTCGGCGCGACGGTGGGGCTCGCGTACGTCCAACAGCCGAGACCCCTCCTTTCGCTCGTTGATACGATCCCTCAGGCCACGCTCGCGGTAGAGGGGATCGCGTCGGTCGCATTGGGAGCGATTTCGGGAGCGTTGAGCGCGTCGTCCCGATGGCGTTTCTCGGGGGTCTCCGCGTGGATGGGACTCGCGTTCCTCGCCGTCGGCTTCGTCGGTTACGCCGGGCTCATCGTCGCCGCGGCGACGGGCACCTTCACGATGAGCCTTGGCCTCGCGCTCATGGTGCTGGAATCGTTCGGACTGTTCCTGATGCTCGCCTACCAGTTCTACGTGCTCGAGAGCATCGCAGTCCTAGGGGCCGGACCGAGGGCTCCGAGAACGGACGTCGGCGGGAACACTCGGGTGCCTCGAATCGCGGTCCAAGTGGCGGCGTTTAACGAACCCGTACCGATCGTGATGCAGTCCCTGGAATCGGTGCTCGCGCTCGATTATCCTCCGGAGCGGCGTGTGGTCCAGTTGCTGGACGACTCCACGGGCCCCGAGATCTCGGCCGAGCTCGAGCGGTTCTGCCGTGCCCGGGATATCGTCTACCTGCACCGACCCGAGCGGAGGGGCTTCAAGGCCGGGGCGCTCAATGATGGGCTCCGCGCCCTACCGGCGGACATCGAGCTGATCGCGGTCGTGGACGCGGACTATCAGGTCGACCGAGGGTTCCTTCGGTCGATCGTCCCTGCGTTCGACGACCCCTCGGTGGGTTTCGTCCAGACCCCTCAGAGCTATCGGAACGTCGACCGGACCGGGTTCGGAAGGAGGTACGCCCTGGCCGATGCGTACTTTTACCACGTCGTTCAGCCGGTTCGCGCTCGGTTCCAGTCGGCGATCTTCTGCGGGACGATGGGAGTGCTCCGGCGCCGTGCCCTCGAGTCGACCGGAGGTTGGTCGGAGGAATGCGTCACGGAGGATGCCGAGCTCTCGGTCCGTCTGATCGCTGACCGTTGGCGCGTCGTCTATCTGTCCGAGACGTTCGGCCGCGGCCTCGCCCCGCTCACGATGGCCGGGGTCCGTTCCCAGCACCGTCGGTGGGCGTACGGCGGCATCCAGATGCTGCGGATGAACCGAAAGCGCCTCGCGTCCCCCAGCGTAAGTCGCCGTCAGCGTCTCGACTTCTGGGTGGGTGGGATGTTCTGGACCGACGGGATCTTCTTCCTCGGAATGGCCCTCACGATGAGCCTAGTCGCGGTCGGTTCGTGGTTCGGCCAGGCCCTTCCCACTCCCTCCGCGTGGGCTCTCGCATTCGCCGCGTCAGCCCCGGTCCTCTTGCTCTGGGATGGGATTCTCAAGATCCGCCTCGCGCTTGGCCGTTCGCTTCGCACGACATTTCGAGATGTCTGCGGTATCATCGCCTTCTGGTACGCGGTGAAGCTGAACGACCTGCGCGCGGCGCTGCGGGGGGTCGCCGGAGGGCCGTTGGGTTTTGTCCGCACTCCCAAGTCGCGAGTGCCGTCGAGTACCCGCCGCGCCGCGTTCTTGGCGACCGTTCGCGCGACTTCGACAGAACTCCTGCTCGGGCTCGCCCTACTCTCGGTCGACGGGGTCACCGTCTACCGAACGCTTGTCGAGCGTGCGGCTTCTCTCAATCTCGCGGCCCTCTTCCTGCTCGGTTGGATCGCGTACTACGCCCTCGGGATGCTCTCGGCTCCCGTGCTCGACTTCGGGTCACGACGTGCCCCAGCGGACGCCGGAGAGGCCGAGACCACGAGGGCCCCGATCGGTCTTCCCGAGAGAGCCGTCTCGTAGGCCGGCTCGGGGGTCTCGCCCCGCCCTCTTGAGCGATGGATTGCCCGCGTTTCGAGCCGCTCCCCGATCGTCGACGGATCGGCGCGGCTCGAGCCGCACGACTTCGCTTCCGATCCCGTCACCGGCCGTAAGGGTTGCCGGGAGGGCACGCGGTCGCAATGTCGATGGTGATGCCCTCGAAGACGATCGTGAAGCCCAGCGGAACGGGGCTTCACGTACACGCATCCGGAATACCTGGAGAGACGGACCGATCCCGAGGCGACGCAGTTTCCGCTATTGATGCGGGCGGAAAGACAATGCCGCTCTACCGCTGAGGGTGGAACCTTCACGTATCGTAGCAGCTCACGATTCTGGTCAGCGTCGTCCTGAACAGTGCCTGGTTCCTCGCGTACCCAAATTGTAAATCCGGGAAACCATTACCTCGGTGCCCGAGGGCACCGTGGCCGC
>JAKAVH010000015.1 GCA_021827545.1 Thermoplasmata archaeon | reverse complement strand
GGTCGCGGCGGTCCGCCAGGCCGTGCGGGGCAGGACCACGGACCGTTTCTGCTCGAGTCGACGGCGATACTTCCGAAGCGTCCGGAACATCTCTCGCACGACGTCGGGCAGCTCCCGGGTCCGTCGATAGCCGAGGGCCGGCAGTCGCTCGCAGATCGGGTGGTAGTAGTGCTGTTCGGCCTCCACCCGCGGGTTCGGCACGTGCTCGATGCGGGCGTCCAGGCCAAACTCGCGCGCGACCTCCTGCGTGATCGCGGCCAGCTGGTTCACGGAGTAGGCCGCATCGAACTGATTGACGACCCGGTACTCTCCCGCGCCGACCGGGTGCTCGACGGAGAGGCGCAGGCTCTGCATCGAGTCCTCGAGTGCGATGTACCCGCGCGTCTGGCCGCCCTGCCCGTACGGAGTGATGGGGAGGCCCAGGATCGCTTCGGCGACGAATCGGTTCAGCGCGGTCCCCCAGACCTCGTCGAAGTCGAAGCGGGTCAGGAGCCGGTCGTTGCTCATCTCGGGGGTGCGGATCCCGTAGACCACGCCCTGCATCACGTCCGTGGCGCGGAGCCCCCAGATCCGCGTCGCGAACAGGACGTTGCCGGAGTCGTGGACCTTGCTCCAGTGGTACCAACTCCCGGCCTGGCGTGGGAACGGGAGCTTCTCGTCGCGGCGCCCGTGCCACTCGACGTCGAAGAACCCCTCGGCGATGTCGATGTTGGGAGTGCCGTACTCGCCCATCGTGCCCATCTTGACAAGGTGGGCCCCCGGGACGAGGTCGCGCATCGCGTAGAGCAGGTTGAGCGTTCCCGTGACGTTGCCGGTCTGGGTCGAGACGGCGTGGTGTACGTCGATCATCGAGTACGGCGCCGAGCGCTGTTCCCCCAGATGCACGATCGCATCGGGCCGCTCGGTCTCGATCACCCCGCGGACGAACTCGTACTTCGCGAGATCCCCCCGGTGGAACGCGATCGGCCGGCCGAACTGCGCCTCCGCCGCCGCGCGCCGCCGGGCGAACGATCCGATCGGGACCGCGGACCAGCTTCCGACCTCCCGCACGCGCCGCCGGGTGACGAAGTTGTCGATCCCCGCCACCTCATGGCCGCGAGCGAGGAGGTAAAGCGCGAGCGGCCAGCCGGTGTAGCCGTCGATGCCCGTGATGAGGACCTTCATCGGCCGACTCCCTCGAGCCGCCGGCTTGGCCGGCGGGATATTTGAACGTGCGCACCCGATTCTCGGCACCGGGTCCTGCGCCCGCCGTCCCCGACCGGGCCGAGCGGGGCCGGCGGCGCGTGGGGGCCCCCGGGCTTAGGTCGACTCGACACCGTCGAGGAGCCTCTCGAGGACGGGGCGAAGACGGTCGCGGAGCTCGGGGATCCGCATGGCGAACTCGATGTTCGCCTTGAGCCAGAGGAACCGGTCGCCGATGTCGTAGCGGGTGCCCGTGAACGTGGTCGCATAGACCGGCCGCTCCCGCGCGAGCAGTTGAAGGGCATCGGTCAGCTGCACTTCGCCGTTCAGTCCCGGCGGGGTGCGGTCGATCGCGGGAAAGATCTCGGGAGTGAGGACGTACGCGCCCGTCACCGCGAGGTGGCTGGGTGCGTCCGCGAGAGTCGGCTTCTCCACCAGGCGCTCGCACCGGAACACTCCGGGCTCGACCTCGGGTCCCCCGATGATCCCGTAGAGCCCGACCCGCTCGTCGGGAACGGTCTCGATCGCCAGCACCGGTGCCCGGTACTTCTCGTGGACCCGCCACAGCTGGGTCAGGAGCGGGGGATCGCAGAGATGGATCGAGTCCCCGAGCAGGACTCCGAAGGGATCTGACCCAGCGAAGTACCGGGCGCTCTCGATGGCGTTCGCGAGGCCTTTCGGCTCCCGCTGGCGGACGAAGTGGATGCGGGTCCGACGACCGAGCTCCTCGAGGTGCTTCAGCTCCGGCCGCTCGAGGTGGCGGGCCAGCTCCGGACTGTAGTCGAAGTAGTCCTCGAGCGCCCGTTTGCCGCGGCCGGTGACGATGAGGATGTTGTCTCCCCCCGAGTCCGCCGCCTCTTCCACGACGTACTGGAGCACCGGCCGGTCCACGACCGGTAGCATCTCCTTCGGCTGGCTCTTCGTGGCGGGAAGGAAGCGGGTGCCGAGACCCGCGGCCGGTATGACGACCTTCATGGCGCGGCTCGAGGCACGTCGGCCACGTTCTTGACGTCCGTCCCGTCGCCGAGTCCGACGAGCGAGAGTCCCGCACGGCGGGCGACCTCGACGGGAACCGCGCGGCGGAGGTCGATGAGGAGTGGCCGTCGCATCTTCCGGGACCACCGGGCGGGCCAGCGGAGGTACTGGGGCCAGTCCGCCTGAAGGATCGCGGCGTCGGCCCCTTCGATCGCGTGCTCGATCGAGGGGACGATCGTTAGTCCGGCGGCCCCTTTCGGTGTCCGTTCCGACCAGGCGCGAGCGAAGCTCTTCGCGGCCGCGGGGTCGTGGGCCCGCACGGTCGCTCCGCGCTCGAGGAGGCGCTCGGCGATCGGTAAGGCGCGCGACTCTCGCACGTCCTCGGTGCCGGCCTTGAAGGCGAGGCCCAATAGCGCGAGCCGGGCGCCCTTCAATCCCCCGAGCGACGTGTCGATCCGGTCGATCACGTACTCGAGCTGATCGTCGTTCACGTCGAGCGCGGCCCGGGGAAGCTTGAGGCCGAGCCCGAGGTCGCTCGAGCGGACCGCGAGGGCGCGCACGTCCTTGTCAAAACAGCTCCCGCCGAATCCCGGACCGGCGCGGAGAAAGCTCCCGCCGATGCGAGGGTCGCTGCCGACGGCCTCCATGACGCGATCGATGTGGACCCCGAGGCGGTCGGCCAGCCGCGCGGCTTCGTTGGCGAAGGAGACCTTGAGCGCGAGGAACGAGTTCGACAGGTACTTCACGAGCTCGGCGCCCGAGGGGCTCAACGCATGGACCGGCGCCCCGAAGTCCCGGTACGCCCGCCGGAGCCAGGCGAGCGATCGGGCGTCGCTCGCCCCGATCACGACGCGCGCCGGACGGAGGGCATCCCGCACGACGGTCCCCTCGGAGAGGAACTCGGGGTTGGATGCGATGCCGATCTCCTCCGGCGACTTGCCCGCGACGGAGCGGACCAGTGGGGCGACCATTCCCTCGGTCGTTCCCGGGACGACCGTGCTCTTCACGACGACCACGCGAGGGGAGGTCACGGAGCGGAGTGCGGTCGCGACGGCGCGCGCACTTTGCTCGAGCGGTCCCAAGTTGATCCTTCCGTCCGGTTGGCTCGGCGTCGGGACGCAGAGGAACAGGCATTCCGCTTCGGCGGCGAGCGCGTCGAGCGAGGGGACGACCCGGAACCGGCCGCGGGAGAGCTCCTGCCGGAGCAGCTTCGCGAGGCCCTCCTCGGCGAAGGGGGCGGACCCACGGGCGATCTGCTTCCCCAGCTCGGGACTGATGTCGTACCCCACGACGTTCAGTCCGTGCGCGGAGAACGCGAGGCCGGTGACGAGCCCCATGTGGCCGAGACCGACGATCCCGGCGACGGGGACGGTGCGGGGAGGCGGACGGCGACGGCCCCGGCTCGGCGACGACCGTCGCGCGGTCACGACCGAGACCTCCGTAGCTCGCTTCCGGACGGGCAGAACGGTCCGGCGGTCGACCGGGATCGCCATCGGCCCGAGAACTCACGGCCGCGAGCGCCCCCCGGGGTGAAGGACGGCGGAAGGGAGCTGCCATACGGAGTGTCCCGGGGACGGAGCGAGTG
>JAKAVH010000131.1 GCA_021827545.1 Thermoplasmata archaeon | reverse complement strand
TACGTCGGCACTCCCGTGAAGGAAATGTTCACCACCACCGCCGCCCCCACGACCCTCACGGTTCCCGAAGACGGCGTCGCCGTGTAGTTCACCGTGTACCCGACCGCATACGCATACGTTCCGTTCGGTTCCGTGAACGCGATCGTCGGCGCCGTCGAGTTGACCGTGGTCCCGTTCAGCGTCACCGACCACGCGGCTCCCGACGCCAAGCCCGCTTCGACAAAGCTCACCCCGTAAGTCCCGGGCGGCAAGAGCACCGTGAACGTGATCGGCACTGTCACCGCCGCCCCGCTCACCGTCACCGTCCCCGACGACGGGCTCGTTGTATACCCCGCCACCGGTCCCACCGTGAACGCATAACTCCCGTTCCCCTCCGAGAACGTGATCGTCCCGACCGTCGAGGATTCCGTCTGCCCGCTCAACGTCACCGTCCAGTTCGTCCCCGCGGGAAGCCCGCTCTCCGCAAACGTCACCACATACGTTACCGGCGGCGGAGCTGGCCGGGAAAACGTGATCGTCACCGACAACGGGTTCCCCCTCACCGTCACCGTGCCCGACGACGGGCTCGCCGTATACCCCGCCACCGATCCCACCGTGAACGCATAGCTCCCGTTCGGCTCCGAAAAGACCACCGTCGACGTCCCCGACTCCCGGTTCGTCCCGTCCAGGGTGACGCTCCACAAGGTGCCGCTCGGCAGGCCGCTCTCCGCAAACGTCACGGCATACGCCGGGGGTGCCAGTTGGGAGAAGTGGATCGTCTCGGTTTGGGCCCTCCCGGCCACGCTCACACTACCCGCCGCCGGGGTGGCCGCATACCCTTTCGGGATTCCCACCGTGAAAGGATACGTCCCGTTCGGGAGGAGGAAGACGACCGCGGACCGGTTCGAGGTCGTGGTCACCCCGTTGACCGTGACATTCCAGGACTGCCCCGGCGGAAGCCCAGTCTCATTGAACGTCACCGAGTACTTCGACACCACAATGGTCACCGGCGCCGTGCCCCACGACCACGTGTCGCCCAAGTACGTCGGCCCCGGACTCCCGGCCTGCTCTCCGCCGAAGAGAATCGTGGCGTTGAGCGCAGGGTCAAACGCCATCACTCCCCCATACCGCGGACCCGGAGGACTCGAACTGTTCACGGTCGTCCACCGACCCTCGGGCCCGGCGATGCTTGTGTAGCTCTCGGTATCCGCAAAATTGTCCGCGGCGGTGCCTTGGCAGCTGACCCCGGCGGTGTTGCCGTAGACTGCGTCGCATCCGCCGTACAGCAACACCGTGTTGGACGCCGCGTCAAACGCCTCTTGAGCGAACCAGCGGACCCCGTTGTCCACCACGCCGGTTCCGCCGCTTACGGGGGTCGAGGCGACCCAGTTCCCTGACGTCCATGCCCAACTATCGTTCGTCAGGGCGCAAACCAGCGAGACGGAGGAGCTCGGGACGCAGGCGCTTCCCCCGACCATTAGGGGATAGCCGCCCTGTGCGTCAAAACTGATCGTCTGTCCCCACGTCGGCGGGGGGGAGGTCGTCGGGGAGAGCTCCGACCACACACCACCCGAGAAACTCCACGTGTCGGAGTAGATCGTCCCCCCTGTCAACTGGCTGGCTCCGCCGAACAACAGTACATAGCCGTCCGTGGCGTCGTACGTCATCGCCCCAGCGCCCCGCGCTGGCGGAGGGGTGCCCGCTGTCGAGGTGATATCAGTCCACGTCCCGTTCGCGTAGGTCCACGTGTCGGACAGCGCGGTGCCGGCCGCTCCGAACCCGCCGAACAACACGACATAACCGTCCTTTGCGTCATACGCCATCATCGCGTCCTCCCGAGCCGGAGGGGATACCGCTGTCTTAACCAGGGTCCAGCCGCTCGCACTGAACGTCCACGTGTCGCCCAAGACGCCTCCCGCATTCACTCCGCCGAACAGCAGCAGATACCCGCCATTCGCCGTCGGAACCCAGACCATGCTGGCGTTCCCTCGCGCGGACGGGCCGGGCGTCGAGACGGGAGTCCAAGTCGGGACCGCGCTTGCCGCGGCGTTCGCTCCGGGCGGTCCTCCCGCGGTCAACGTCGAAGCGGCTGTCGAAGTTACTCCACTGCCATTCGAAGACCCGACCGCTAGGAGAAAACCGGCGAAGAGCAGGACGGCCACCAATCCCACCGCGAATAGCGCTACCCGAGGACTGCGCGGGCATACGCGAACGGGCGATCGTCCGAGCCCCCGGGCCGCCCCATCCCCCCCGTCAGCCAATCGGACGCGCTGACACGCCTCGAACCACGCACTCCGGCGGAGGATGGCCCGGGTCGATCTGGCCTCTTTCGTAGCCCGCAGAACGAACCTTGCTATGGCCAATCGCTCCCGATCAAGTGCCTGAATAGCGCGCACGACACCCATCAATCTTTCCCGACTTAGCGGGTTGGGCTAAATATACGTGAGGTGGCTGGCCAACAAGTAGGTCGAAGGAAACATACCTCATCCTGCGTACACGACCTGAGCCCGAAGCGATGAGGTGACTTGGGACGCGCGGCCGCTCCGTGAGGACGAGGACGCGACGGTCGACACCGGTCCGTAGGCGGGTGTGCTCGCCTTGGTGATTGTGGCGGTGACGAGCTGTACGCCCTCAGCGCCGCGGCCCCTTCGGTAGCCGAGTTCGTAGCCATTCACCTTTCGCCCATGGTAGACCATTCCAAGGAGGTTCCAGACCACTACTCGGCAGAGAATCTCGATCCTCTGGGCATGCCGTCGTCGGGCCCGAACGACCTCTCCGAACCGTCGCTTGAATCCGCCGAAGACTCCTTCCACCACCGGCCGCCGCCGATATCGACACCGGAATGCCCGTCGGTCGCTCCGCTGGCGGTGCACCATCTGCCGCCACGCGGGATGACCCAAGGCCTTCGCCGTGGCGATCTTCTTCCGATCGATGACGGGGAACCCACCCCGATCCTCGATCAGCTGGGCGTTCCGCCGCGACGGATAGCCTCGGTCGAAGGCCCCGTTGCCCAGCTCGATGCTCGGGTCCAACTGATCCAGCAGCGGCCCGAGTTCCGGGGAGTCGTTCCTCGTCCCTCGGGTCACTCGGGCCGAGAGGAAGAACGGCCCCTCGGCGCGAGTGGCCACGATCGCATGGCGCTTGACGAAGGAGCGCCGTCGACCCTTCTTCCCGTGGCGCACGTCGAACCAGCGCTGATAGCGGCGCGTGGCCACCCCCGTGGCATCGCCTGCCACATTGGTCCGACCTCGGACCAAACGCACTGCGGTCCGAGCGAGTAGCTCCTCCAGATAGCGCGCCGGGACCTTCGTCACCAGCAGGGCGACCGTGCTCGCCGCGGGGACGGTCTTTCGGAACCCCAGCTTGCGCGCCAGCTCGGGGAGCGCCTCGAGGGGGGCGAACGTTTCGTCGTAGGACCACCCCTCGAAGTTCTTTAGGAGCAGGAATCTCGCGACATCGCGGGGGTTCGTCGGCGGCCAGCCCGGAGTGCCGTAGGGACGGCATCGATACGGGGCCTCCGCCTCTTCGACCCGCTCGGCCAGGAGTCGGTAGAAGCGCCCTCCATGCGTTTTCGGTTAACGCGGGCTTCCACTGGAATCTCGTAGATTCATGAGGGAAGGTCCACCTCGATGGAATCTCCCATCCATCGGGGAAGACCCGAACCAGGCGCCCAGCCTCACCGCCGAACTCCGGCCCCACGGCCGACGACTATCTCGAGGCGTTCCTCACCCTCCTTCCCCCTCGGGTGATCCAGCGCCTCGCTCGGGAGACCGGCT
>JAKAVH010000158.1 GCA_021827545.1 Thermoplasmata archaeon | reverse complement strand
TCTTCCCGGTGATCGTCTTCGAGCTGATCCCCTACCTGACGGCGGAGGGCGCCGCCGTCCTGATGCTGATGACCGGGATGATGTGGTATCTCTTCTTCAACGTCCTCGCGGGGATCCGCTCCCTCCCGCCGGACCTCGAGGAGGCGGCCCGGTCGTATGGGCTCACGGGCCGTCGGTTCCTCCGCCGGGTGCTCTTGCCGGGCATCTTCCCCGCCCTCGTGACCGGGTCGATCACGGCGTTCGGCGGGGGTTGGAACACCCTCATCGTGGCGGAGTACCTCAGTGTTGGGGGTGGAGGGACCGGCCAGTCGCTGAGCGTGCTCGGGATCGGCCAGCTGATCGACATCGCGACCGAACTCGGACAACCGGGCAACCCCCTCATGGCGGTGGCCCTGCTCACGCTCGTCGCGACCGTGATCGCCATCAACGAGCTCATATGGAAGCCGCTCTACCGCCGGGCGGTCACGCAGTATCGGTACGACTGACGGTGGGCCGGACGCGGTCGGAGGGACGTAGCGATGTCGCTCATCCGCATCGAGCACGTCGACAAGAGCTACGCGTCGCGTCACGGCACGATCTCGATCATGCAGGACGTCTCCTTCACCGTCAAGGACTCCGACTTCCTCGCGATCGTCGGTCCCTCGGGATGCGGGAAGTCGACCCTGCTGCGCCTCATCCAGGGCCTCGACCGACCGAGCGCGGGCCGGATCTACTTCCAGGATCGTCCGGTCGACCGGGTCTGCAAGAAGATGGCCATGGTCTTCCAGAGCTTTGCCCTCTACCCATGGCTCACCGTGTCGCAGAACGTCGCCTTTGGCCTCGAAGCGCTCGGCTGGCCGGAGGAACGGATCGGGCCCCAGGTCGAACGGTACGTCTCCGTGACCGGGCTCGACGGCTTCCAGGAGGCGTTTCCCCGAGAGCTCTCGGGTGGAATGCGCCAGCGGGTCGGGCTCGCCCGCGCGCTCGCGGTGGAGCCGGCGGTCCTCCTGATGGACGAACCGTTCAGCGCGCTCGACCCGCTCACGGCGGAGAACCTGCGCGAGGAGGTCCTCCAGCTTTGGAGGGACCCTCAGCTTCCCCCGGACGCGGTCCTTCTCGTGAGCCACAACATCGAAGAGGCGATCGAGCTCGCCGATCGCGTGATCGTGCTCTCCCGACGTCCCGGCCACATCCTCGCCGAAGTTGAGGTGACCCTCCCGAGGCCCCGGGACCGGAAATCGGCGGCGTTCTACGAGCTCACCGATCGTGTCTACTCCTTGATCACCGCCGGGGGGCAGAGCCTCGCGACCGCGCCCGCCCCGGAGGGCGCCGGACGCTCCGGAGAAGCCTTATAGATGGCTCCGGCCGTAAGGATGTCCCCCGAACGATCCGTGCCGACCACCTACCCAAAGTGCAACCCCACCGAGATGCTGGGCCTCTTGGTCCTGCTGAACTCCCACAAGGGCTCGGAGGACGTAGCGCTCCTCGCCGATGACCTCGACCTTGAGATCGACGAGATCCTCCCCTCGCTCGAGTACGCGGAGGTCCTCCAGCTCGTGAAGGTGACGGAGGGCCGGGCGACGTTCACCGACCTCGGAAAGCGCCTCGTCCAGGGAACGATCCGCGACCGCAAGGGGATCATTCGGGAGCAGCTGCGCCGCACCACGCTCTTCCGGACGCTCCTTCGCGCGCTCGACAACTCCCCCGACCATTGCTTGTCGGACGAGCAGCTCGGCCAGATCGTCTCGTTCACCACGGCCCCGGCCGACGAGGCCGTGCAGAACATCGTGAACTGGGGCCGGTACGCCGACCTCTTCCGATACGACGCGGGGCAGCACCGCTTGGTGGCGGTCCTTACCCCGGCGTCCGGCCGCACGGGCGGCAATCGTCCCCCTCCCACGGGGGGCCCGACGTCCCGCGGCGGGGGCCCGGTGACCGAGCCCCGGTCCGCGCGGGGTCGCCCCGCGTCCGAAACGACCGAGCCCCCGCCCAGCGGGGTCGTTCCGGTCCTCGCGTAGCGGGCCCGAGGTAGCCTCGCCGCCACCTACGGACGGGTGCGTCCCTTGGACGTTTAAACGCCCGGAGGGTCCTTGCTCCCCGAGGGACGACACGTGAGCGAGCTCAAGATTCTCGGGGTGCCCGGTAGCCTGCGAAAGAACGCCTACAGCCTTGGCCTCCTCCGGGCGGCGGTCGAGGTCGCCCCAAAGGACGTGACGATCGAGATCGCGGACATCCGCGGATTCCCGGTGTTCAACCAGGACGAGGAGGAGCCCGTCCCGGAGCCGGTGAGGGTGCTCCGGCAAAAGGCCCGCGTCGCCGACGCGATCCTCTTCTCGATCAACGAGCACAACTACGGACTCTCCGCCGCGGAGAAGAACGTGCTCGACTGGGGCTCGCGGCCGTACGTCGAGAACGTGTGGAACGGCAAACCCGCCGGCATCATGAGCGCGAGCATTGGGATGCTCGGCGGGGCGCGGGCCCAGTACGAGCTGCGCCAGTCGATGGTGTTCCTGAACATGTTCCCGATCAACCGCCCCGAAGTGATCGTCCCGTTCGCTGCACAGAAGTACGACGAGAACGGCCACCTCACGGACGCGACGGTCCGCAAGTTCATCGCCGACCACCTCGCGGAGCTCGCGCGGTTCGCTCGGGTCCTCCAGCACGCGCACTAGGCGCCGAACGATGGGGCCCTCGGAGCGCCGGACATCTCAAAGCCCTTAAACGGGCCGGAACCTCCCCCGCCCGCGTGGGCACGTAGATCAGCGGAAGATCGCTGCTTTCGCAAAGCAGAGGTCGGGGGTTCAAATCCCCCCGTGTCCACTTCCGCCATTGCGCCACGGCGTGCGGGGGAGGACCACAGAATCTCCGAGAACGGCACGTCGTTCAGCGGCCCTGGGGATGCGGCGAGCTTGCGGGCTTGACTCCCGAGTTCCAGCAGCTGGAACCCCAATATCTGCCTCGGCACGGGCGGTCAGTCAAAATGGCCTTCGAACGAGGCCGGTCCGACAAAAAGGCATTACTTCTCATAGAGGTGATGGTGCTCTCGAATCATGACTGCCACAGACTCACGCACCCACCGCCTGCTGCGCGTACGGTTGCCAATCCGAACGAAGAGAATGATGCTCCGACTGCCGGGACTGGCGGATGTTCCCGACCTGGAGCGGATGTTCCGTAACCCCCTGACAGCCCGAGCCGCCGGCGCCCCCCTTCATTCGAGTGCCGAGAGGAGGGACCCGGCAGTGATGGTCCGCCGGACCCGCCGGGAGTTCAGGGCAGTCACCCACCTCTCGCTGTCGGTGATCCTGAACTCGACTTCCGAGTGCATCGGCAGAGTCGGACTGAGGGGGCTCGACTGGAAATGGAAGAAGGTCGAGAGCCTATCCTACTGGCTCGATCCTCGCTACTGGAGTCAAGGATTGACAACAGAGGCCTCCTGGATTCTGTGTAAGCTCGCCTTTGACCGGCTGGACATGCGCCGGATTGGTTCTCAAGCGCTCGATGGGAACCCGGCTTCTCAGGCCGTGCTTCGGCGACTCGGTTTCGTCGAGGAAGGGCGGGAGCGAGAAGCGGTCTGCGTGAAGGGACGCTGTATGGATATGGTTTGGTTCGGCCTCTTCGCGAGGGAGCTTCGCCCACTCGGAGACTGAGTCGCCTCCATGCGTCATCGGATAAGCCCGGCTTGATGTGAGCCGTCCCTTCTGCGGAACTGCCGGTACGCTTCGATCCATTCGATGCCGGGAGGTCGCTCCAACAGCTCGACATCCTGGAGTCGTACTCG
>JAKAVH010000035.1 GCA_021827545.1 Thermoplasmata archaeon | reverse complement strand
TGGCTGATCCCCTCGAGGTAGCGGACGAGGTAGACGATCCCGTAGCTCATGAGACCGATCCCGACGATCGAGGTCGTCGCGACCAGGAACGACCGCGGGAAGCGGCCCCGCGAGAACATCCGGCGGATCGCCCGCCCGGACTCCCACACGATCGCTCCGAAGAGCCACCAGAGGAGCCCCGCCTGCAGGAAGAGGACCGCACGGTCGAAGATCGGGTTCCCCGACGCCGCGTAGTACGCGTTGTAGCCCTCGAGGAAGCCGACGCCGACGAGCGCGACCCCGAAGAGGCCGAACCCGAAGGCGACCGACCCCTGCCGGATGTCGGTGGAGGCCGAGCGCAACGAGTCGATGATCGCCTCGTCGATGTCGAACGTCCAGAAGACGAGGTAGACGCCCAGCACGATCGCGAGGCCGATCACCCCCCAAAGGAGGACCCCGCCGGCCGCCGCGATCCCGAGGATCAGGATCGCGATCGCGAACGGAAGGACCGTCTTCGCCCGGAGCTTCGGGTCCTTGAGCGCCCGCACGAGCGTGTAGTAGGTCGACTCGATGCTGGCGCTCTGCCGGACGAAGACCCGGCGGACGCCGTCGACCCGCACCCGGGACGCGAGGATCGGGAACAGGAACTCGTCCTCCGCGCCGTCGCTCACGAGGTAGGCCGACGCGACATGAATCTGGCCGAGCACGTGGTCGAACTGGTCGGCGACCCGGCGGTCCGAGAGGACCCCCACCTTCGGAGAACCGGTGAGGACGCAGACCTCGACCTCCTCGCCGGCGCCGCGGAGCTCGTCGAGCAGGCTCACCGAGGCGAAGAGGGCGTTGGTATCGGAGTCCTCGGGGTCGACGGTCCCGAGGCGGACGGCGGCATCGAGAACCGCCTCCCGGCCCACGACCGGCCCGACGACCCCGGCTTTGCGACCGAGGTCGTCGTCGCGGTCGATACAGACGACCAGCCGCATGGCCCTCGTCGTATGGACGAGGACAGGCTTAAGTAATTGTGTCCCGCGGCCGGTTCCCGGAACCCGGGCGGGGGCGGGCCCGGTGCCCCGCGCCGCGGCAGCCCTCCGCCCGGCGTCCGAACCCTTATAGGAGGGACCTTTTCCGGTCGGGCCCCATGGTCGATCTCCCCGACAAGAGCGCCGCGTTCATCGACTGGTACCTCGCGGTCGTCGAGGAGGCGCACCTCACCGACAAACGCTACGCCGTCAAGGGAATGAACATCTGGACGCCGTACGGCTTCGCCGCGCGGCGGAACCTCGATCGCGTGATCGTCCGTGAGATCGAGGCGACCGGTTCCCTGCCCGTCGAGTTCCCCGCGCTCATCCCCGCGAACGAGTTCGCGAAGGAGAAAGAGCACATCAAGGGGTTCGACGCGCAGGTCTTCTGGATCACGAAGGGCGGGGAGTCCGAACTCGACATCCCTCTCGTGCTCCGGCCGACCAGCGAGACCGCGATGTACCCGGTCTTCGCGCTCTGGGTCCGCTCCCACCGGGACCTGCCGCTCAACGTCTACCAGATCGTCAACGTCTTCCGCTACGAGACGAAGACGACCCGTCCGTTCCTCCGGGTCCGGGAGATCCACTTCTTCGAGGAGCACACCTGCCAGGCCGACGAGGCCCACGCGACCGAGCGAGTCCGCTCGAACCTCGCGGCGTTTCGAAAGATGGCCGAAGCGTACGCGCTCCCGCACCTCGCGATCCGCCGGCCGGACTGGGACAAGTTCCCCGGGGCCCACGTTTCGATCGCCCTCGACACGCCGGTCGGCGGAGCCCGCACGCTCCAGCTCGGGACCGTCCACCTCTATCAGGAGAACTTCTCGGGACCGTACGGGATCCGCTACGAGGCGGCGGACGGCAGCTCCCATCTCGTTCACCAGACCACGTTCGGCCTCTCCGAACGGCTCCTCGGGGCGATCGTCGCCGTCCACGGGGACCGGAAAGGGGCCGTCTTCCCCTCCCCCGTCGCCCCGTACGAGGTCGTGATCGTGCCGATCGTCGGCACCGGGGGCGGGGACGCCCCCCGGACCGCTGCGGCCGAGCTCCGGGACCGGCTCCTCCACGCCGGCCGGCGGGTCTACCTCGACGACGGAGAGGAGCGCCCCGGGGCGAAGTTCTACCGCTGGGAGCTCCAGGGGGTACCGCTGCGGCTCGACGTCGGGCGCCGGGAGGCGGAGAGCCGGAGCGCGACCGCGGTCGACCGCCTCGGCCGACGCGGGACCGTCACGTTCGATCGGGCGGAGACGGAGGTCGCCGACCGGCTGCGGGAGTTCGACCGCGCGCTCGCCGAACGGGCTGACGACGCGTTCCGTGCCGCCTTCGCGCCGGCGCGGGGGCTCGACGAGCTCGCGGGCTCTTCCCAGGTGCGCTACCTCTCCTGGTGCGGCACTGAGGAGTGCGGCCACCGGATCGAGACGGCGATCGACGGAGCCCTGCTCGGGACGCCCGAGGGAGAGACCCCGTTCACGGGCGGGACCCCCGGCCCGTGCATCGCCTGCGGCCGTTCGGACGGGGCGCGCTGGGCGTTCGCGGCGCACCCGCTCTGACGGTTACGGCCCGCCCGGTGGCGAGGCCGGGGCCGGAGGGTTCGGCAGCACGAGCCACATCCCCGAGAGCCCGAAGAGGAGGAGCGTGATCACGACCGCGTAGACGCCGTTATCGAGCCAGTACCCGAACGAGACGCCCCACCAGACGTAGAAGGCGACCGCGACGACCACGAGCCCGGCGAACCCCCAGAACGTCGCCTTGCGGGCGGTCGACATCGTCGAGATCCGTGGCGCGGATGCCTGCGGGGTCGCCGTCACCATCGCCGGCCGCCGAGCCGGAGCGCGTTAGATAACCCTTGCGGCCGTGCGCTCCGGCTCGGGGCCATCTCGTCGGCAGGGGTATAACCGACCGCGGCGAGTACCGCCGGGCCCATGGCGGAGCGAGCGACGCCGCCCCCGTCCGGCGCCCGGGACGGGGCGCCCGGGTTCTTCGATCTCGGACCGGAGGCGCAGCGGATCCTGGCGTACGCGAGCGCGATCGGCCCCGAGTTCGACTTTTCGCTCCTGGTCACCGCGATGGGTCAGGACGAAGAGATGCTCGCCGAGCAGATCGAGCGGCTCGTGGAGATCGGCATCCTCGTCGAGCGGCCCGGCGGGGACCGCTTCGCGTTCGTCGAGGAAGAGGTCCGCGCGCGCGTCTACCGCAGCCTCACCGAGAGCCGGCTCCGTGTGCTCCACCGCAAGATCGCCGAGGTGCTCGAGCGGATGTACCCCGAGCCGCCGCCGGGTGTCCTCGCCGAGCTCGGGCGCCATTACTTCCTCGGCAAGGTCCCGGCGAAGTCGCTGGAGTACAACCGACGGGCCTCGGCCGTCGCCCGGGCGGCCGACGAGCCCGAGTCGGCCGCGACACATCTCCAGCGAGTGCTGCTCGACCTTGCGGTGTTGGGGGGGGACCGCCGCCGCGAGCAGGCGGAGGTCGCGGAAGCGCTCGGCGACCTGTACTACTCGACCGGGAGCTTCGCCGCCGCCGACCATGCTTTCGGCGAAGCGCTCGACCGGCTCGGCGGCGACGAGCCGCGGGTCCGGGCCCGGCTCCTCCTGGCCCGCGCCGAGGTCGCGCGGGAGAATCTCGACGAGGAGTCGGCCGAGCGCGGGACGCTCGCCGCGCAGAAGCTCTTCGAGGAGACCGGCGACCGGCTCGGACTGGCGCAGACGTACCGCCTGCTCGGACGCCTCGAGTTCCAGCGGGGGAGGTACCGCGAGGCGCTCGACGAGAGCATGCGGGCGCTCGACGTGCTCGGGACGGACCGGAGA
>JAKAVH010000108.1 GCA_021827545.1 Thermoplasmata archaeon | reverse complement strand
CCGGGACGCACTGCTGCGGATGCGCGACCTCGCCGGGACCGCACGGTCCGCGATCGTGCAGCGCGACTGGGAGCGACTCGGGGTGGTCCTGGACGAGGGCTGGCGGCTCAAGCGGAACCTATCGCGCGGGATCTCGAACACCGAGATCGACCAGCGGTACGCGGCCGCGCGGGCCGCAGGGGCGTGGGGCGGCAAGATCACGGGCGCCGGCGGCGGGGGCTTCCTCCTCCTCCTCCACCCGCCCGAGCAAAGTCGTCAAATAGCGAGCGCCGTCTCGCCGCTCCAGCGCCTTCCCGTGAGGATCACACCCGAGGGGTCGCGGATTCTTTTCGTGGGACGATGAGCGGACTTCCGACCCTGGCACCGTACCTCAAACGGTACACCGACGAGACGCGCGCCGCCCTCGAGGCCCCGTACCTGCTCGCGGCCCTCGAGCGGATCGTTCCGATCCTCCTCGACGCCCGGGCGAAGGACCGGACGATCTTCTTCTTCGGCAACGGGGGCAGTGCATCGACCGCCTCGCACTTCGTGACCGACATCGCGAAGGTCGCGGGCGGGACCGGGCCGCGGGGCAAGGGGCGGCGGTTCCGCTGCCTCGCGTTGAACGACAACGTCCCGAGCGTGACCGCGTGGGCGAACGACCTCGACTATTCGACGATCTTCGCGGGGCCGCTGCGCTCGCTCGCGGAGCCGGGCGACGTGGCCGTCGGGATCTCGGGCAGCGGCAACTCCCCGAACGTCCTCGAAGCGGTCCGGGCCGCACGGGCCATGGGGCTCACGACCATCGGACTCACGGGGATCGGGGGCGGGAAGCTGAAGGACCTCGTCGACGTCGCGCTCGTCGTTCCGTCGGACAGCATGCAGCACACGGAGGACGTCCACCTGGTCGTCCTCCACCTGCTCACGGCCTACCTGCGCGACGAGCAGGCCGTCGGCGACCGATGATCGTGCGCGTCCGCGACTACATGGTGCTCGAGGTCGAGCACCTGAACCAGACGGCCACGATCCGGGACGCGATCGCGCGCCTGTCGCGCAGCCGTCACCACGGCCTCCCCGTGACCGACGCGCAGGGCCGCCTGGTGGGGTTCGTGAGCGCGAAGGAACTCCTCCGTCACTCGAGCGAGGGCGACACCCCGATCTCCCGGATCATCCGACCCGGTACGTACACCGCCTACCCCGACACGGGGCTCGACGACGCCGCGCGGATCATGTTCCGATTCGGCCTTCGCGACCTTCCGATCATCGACGAAGGCGGCCGCCTCTGCGGCATCCTCTCGAACCTCGACGTCGTCCGTTCCCACTTCGAGCGGGCCTCGCCCGCGAAGGCGGACACGCTGAAGCATCTCCTCTCCGAGCGCTACGGCATGCCGTTCTCGTTCCACCGCGGGCTCGTGCCGATCGACCGCCTCACTCCGACGCAGTGGAAGGTCTTCGAGGACGAGCTCGAGGGCCGCCGCTACGAGCTCGAGCGGGGGTTCGCCGAGCCGGTGCTCGTGCTCGAGAAGGGCGAAGCCTGGATCCTCGTCGACGGGCACCACCGGGCGCTCGCCGCCCGGGAGATGGGTCTCACGCAGCTGCAGGCGTTCGTCCTGACGTGCGACCGGCCCGAGGTGTTCGCCCGGCAGGAGACGGGGTTCGAGCGGCTCGCGCGCGACCACCACCTTCGGAGCGTCGTCGACATCGAGATCGACCGGTCGAGCCACCACCCGCTGATCGAGGTGACGACACAGCTCCTCCGCCGCTTCGAGGCCGGGTCCGAGCGCGACGCCTCGTCCGCCCCGTAAGGGTCCCACGGGGGCGACCCCGACGGGGGTCGGAACCGGGGAGATAAGAAAGCGGACCCCGTCCGGCCCGGCGTCGATGGAGTTCCCACTCCCTCCGCTCACGGTGACGGCCGCGCTCCTGCCGTTCGTGGCCGTGGCGGTCTCGATGATCGCGGTCACGATCTTCCTTCTCGGCAAGGTACTCCCGGCCGCCGGGCGTCCCCCGCTCGTCAGCCAGATGGTGCTCGTGCTCGCCGTGCTGGCCGGCGGGAGCCTCCTGCTCCTCGCCCTCCTGTTCGTCTTCCTGAACCCGAACGGGACCGACGCGTGGACGTGGGTCCTGCTCTCGTTCAACTTCATGATGATGTTCCCGATCGGGATCTGGTTCGTCGGCCTCGTCATCTTCCGCGACCGCCGGATCGACGCCTCGGGTTGGTCGTGGCCGATCCTGATATCGATCACGGTGACGGGCTCGGAAGCGCTGATGGGGATCCTCTTCGCGATCGGCGCCGCACCGGCGGACCTCTCCACGGTCGGGAGTCTGGCGCTCGGCCTCTCGTCGATCTGGTTCTTCTGGTCGATGGCCGCGGTGATGGGCGCGCTCGTCGCCTGGGCCCCGCTCGCTCCGGTCGAGCGGTGGGCCCTCCTCGCGCTCGCGGCCGCGGCGGTCGTCGCCCCGTGGGTGACGACGTTCCCGGCGTTCGGGGGCGCGGCGACCGCGGTGCTGATGGGGGCGGTGTTCGCCGGGCTCGTCCGTCACCTCTCCCGCGGAGGCGCTGCCGTTCGTGAGGTCCCGTTCCTGGGGGGACTTGCGGGGGCGTTCCTCGCGATGGCGCTCGCCGGCCTCGCGGTCGCGGCCGACCCGCGCGACCCGTACGCCATCCTCTCGTTCGGGGCCACGACCGGGGTCGTGATGGCGGTGGAGATCGCCTACCTCATCCGGCGGTACTACCACGGGAACTTGCTCGTCCCGTGGATCCCGCGCTCGGACGACGATGCCGAAGAGTCGCCCACCGGCCGGGCGGGAGCGTCCCTCGACCCCCGGTCGCCCGACGCGTCGCTCTCCGCCCGATAGGGCGTACCGTTCGCCGGGGTCGGATTCGTACACTACTCATATCAACCGCCCCCAGGTCTCCGCGCCGTCCCGAGGGCACCGTGGCGGACGGGCAGAAGAACTCCGGGCGCCCCCCGTGGCGCCGCGCAGCGCCGTGGGTCGTCGCCGCCCTCGTCCTCGCGACCGTCGGTCTCCCGTCGGTCGCCGCCCTCGGCGCGATGCCGTCGGCCCCGCTCGTGGGGCACGCTCGCCCCCTCGCGGCCCCCGTGTCGGTCGCGGTGAATCTCACCGACGCTCCGGGGTTCTCCCCACGCTTCTTGACCGCGCCCGCCGGGTCGAACGTCTCGGTCCTGCTCGACAACGTCGGGAACTTCACGCACACCTTCACCCTCGCGGCCGCCCCGGGCGCCCGGCTCTCGCCCTCGCTCTCGCCCGCCGGCGTCTTTGCGTTCTTCCGGGCGAACGGCACGCTCGCGAACGTTTCGGTCGCCCCCGGCGGTCAGGCTTGGGCGAACTTCACGCTCAACGCATCGGTCGGCCTCTCGAGCTTCGAGTTCGCGTCGATCGTGCCGTACCAGTTTCAGGCCGGCATGTGGGGGCTCCTCAACGTGACCTCGATCGGTCCCGGGCTCGTGATGAGCGAGAACACGACCGACCAGCTCCAGTTCGTCCCGAACGTCCTCGCCGCGAGCCCGGCGCACTACCCGATCGTGCTCGACGTCCTCGTGACGAACCAGGGGTCGTTCGGCCACACGTTCACGCTCGCTCCCCAGTCGAACGTTTCGCTGTCCCCGGCGAACTTTACCCAGTACTTCCAGCAGCACGCGCCGCTCGTCTCGGTGACGGTGCCGTCGGGAGGCGGGTCGACCGTCTGGGCGAACTTCACGCTCACTGGACCCGGTGTCTACCAGTACATCTGTGAGGTCCCCGGCCACTTCGCGAACGGCATGTACGGCCTCCTCTACGTCGGCGTCGCGGTC
>JAKAVH010000262.1 GCA_021827545.1 Thermoplasmata archaeon | reverse complement strand
TGGCCCGATCCCTCGGCGCCGAGGTCGGCTGTACGAGGCCGCTGGCGGCCGAGGCCGGCTGGCTCTCCGACGACCACTGGATCGGTCTTACCGGGCACCGGGTCCATCCGAAGCTCTACGTCGCGGTGGGGGTCTCGGGCGCCGTCCAGCACCTGGTCGGGATGCGGACCTCGAAGGTGGTGGTCGCAGTGAACAAGGACGCGAACGCGCCGATCTTCGCCCAGGCCGACTACCGGATCGTGGGCGACCTCTACCAGATCGTGCCGGCGTTGACGAAGGCGCTCGCAGGATAGAGAGAGGTCGCCGTCGTTCGCCCCTCGCCGGGCCGACCGCCGGACGCGGCCCCGACCGCTCCGCCGGGCGCCCTCCCCGGCCCGAATCCACCCCCCCGACGACCACATGTACTGGTGGACCCGCTCGGGGGGACGATGGCCCGGCGCAGCGAGCAGGTCGCGATCCTCGGTGCCGGCAACATGGGCCGTGCCTTGGCCCGAGGGCTGCGGGCCGCCCCAACCACGCGGCGGTTCCGGGTCGTACTCACGGTGCGCGACCCCCGTCGGCTTGCACCGGTCGCCTCCGAGATCGGGGCCCGGATCGCGGGGTCCAATCGCGCCGCGGTCGAGGGCTGCGCGACCGTGGTCGTCGCGGTGAAGCCCCAGATCCTTCCTTCGGTCCTTGCCGAGATCGGGGACGCCCTCGAGAATGGAACGACTCTTTTGTCGATCGCCGCCGGGGTTTCCACCGCCCGACTCGAGGCCGGGGTCGGCGAGGGAGTGGGGGTCGTCCGGGCCATGCCGAACGTGGCCGCGTCGGTGCGGAGTTCGGCCACGGCCTACTGCCTGGGTCGCACCGCCCGGCGCAGGGACCGGGAGCGGGCGCGCACGATCCTGGGATCCATCGGAACCGTCGTCGAGGTCGACGAGTCCCTGATGGACGCCGTCACCGGGCTGAGCGGGACCGGTCCGCTCTACCTGTTCCTGATCCTGGAGAGCCTCTCGGACGCGGGCGTGAAGGTCGGTCTCTCCCGGGAGATCGCGACGCATCTGGCGATCCAGACCCTTGTCGGCTCGGCGGAGCTGGTCCGGGCGACCGGAGAGCATCCGGCGAAACTGCGCGATCTCGTGACGAGCCCCGGCGGGACGGCGATCACCGCGCTGCATTCCCTCGAGCGCAGCGGACTCAAGGCCATGCTCATGGACGCCGTGGAAGCGGCGGCCCGCCGCTCGGAGGAGCTGGGGCGATCTCGCTCCCCGTCGTCGGCCACGAGCTCGGAAGGCGCCGCAAAGCCCTAGTGCGGCGTCCACCAGCGGTGTGAGGGGCGTGAGTTGGTCACACCGTGAATTCGGTGGAGGCGTCGGATCGCGAGCCTCCGTGCGTTCCTCGCCGTATCTCAGCCGATGCAGTTCGTCCGAGTGAACGCCCATCGCTGTAGAGCGCGGACGTGGGCCGCGATCGGGTTGGATTGGCTCGCGTTCGGGGGCGAGGGAACGAAGGTGATCCTCAGACTCCTCGCCTCCGCCACCACCGCCGGTGTAGTGTGCGTCGAGAGGTTGTCCTGGGTCAGGTAGATCCGATCGCCCGAGGGGTACTTCCCTCGGACCGACCGAAGAAACCCCACCCGCCCGTCTCCGCCCTTCGAAGAGGAGAGATACCCTCGGAACCGCTGGTGGTAGTAGCCGTAGGCGCCCATCAGGTAGCGAACTCCACCGAGGCGCTGGTAGGTGGCCGGCACTCGGTCGGGGTGCCCCGACCGAGCACCTTGTACCACTACGTATAACCTCATGTTTTTTTACTACGAATCCCTTCCCCTCGGGGGTGCAGTACCTCGAGTCCGAAAGATGAAGAGAACTGCTAGCGCCACGGTTTGGACGAATGTGTTGATCGTGATCGTCGCGGTTGCAACAATTGCCACGGCAGGAAGTGCTATCGCGTCGCCCACGTCCGCCTTGCCGGGTCCCCCGGCGACGCTCACGGCGAATCCGGCCCTCGCAACGGGGCTTGCCAGCAGCTTCGGACTCTCGGGCCCGATACCCGTGGGCCCGTCGTTCCCCGCGCCCGGTGTCGCCACCGAGGTAGCGGTCCACGGGGCGACCCCGTCGATCGCGCCGAGAGTAACGCTGCCCAACCTGAGGTCGGAGATCCTCCAGAACACCGGGGCGAAGCCGGCGGACCCGCCGATTCCTACGGTAAGCTGCTTTCCGGTATCGCCGAGCTGCGACTCGATTTCGGGCGTTCCTGCGGGCGTGACGACGAACCCGGTCGCGATGAACGCGACCTCGAACGACGCACTCTACCCGACGATCGGAGATGTCGAGCCGCCTGACCAGATGATGTGTGCCGGGAACGGCTACGTCATGGAAGGAACCAACATCGGTGAGGCTCAGGTCTTCCACGCATCGACGCTCAAGCCGGCCTCGGGACCGGTGGCGCTGGACACCCTGATGGGGCTCACCTCGCTCGGTTGGAGCAGCGGCGGCGATGTGTCGTGCGTCTACGACGCCACCCACGGCGGTCACTGGTTCATCACCGAGTTCGTATCGACGTCCCCCGAGTCGTTGGGAGGCACCTTTGCGGGCTGCTTTGCCGCCGCGTTCGACTCCTGTCGGGAAGGGATCGCCGTGAGCGCGACCAGCAACCCGATGGGGGCGTACAACGTCTACTTCCTCGACCCGAATCACGTCGACGGGGACCCCGGGCACGGCTACTTCCTCAACGACTACGCGAAGCAGGCCACCACCCGAGACGCGTGGATGCTGTTCTACGATGAGTTCAATCTGAACGGTTCGACCATCCCCGCCTGCCCGGCCTTCGGTTGCGGTGGGTTCAACGGCGCCCAGGAGCTGGTATTCAACAAGGCCGCTCTGGAGAGCGGTTGGTCGGCGAGCCGGGTGACCTTCGCCCACGAGAACCTCGGTCGACTGCCCACGCCCGACGGCCGCTGCGGACTCGTACTCGCGAATCCGTATACGTGCTGGTACCAAGTGATTCCGGCGGCCTCGCCGTCGCCGGGCCAGTTCGACAACTCCCACGGCGGCACGGGATTCATGGTCGGCTCGCTCGACTTCTTTGGTGTCGGAGACAACCGGATTGCGGTGTTCGACTGGACCGGTCTCTCCGCCCTGAACAGCCCGAGCTGCTCGGCGTGTTCCCAGATCGGCTTCGGTGCGACGCTGTTCACCGGGCTCGAGACGTACCTGGACGAAGGTGCCGGTTGCCTGGTGAGTGTGGCCGGAACTCTACCCTACTGTGGCCTGGCCACTCAGAAGGCTGGCGTGGTTCCGCTCGGCACGAACTGTGTCGCCTTCGGGCTCGTCCCGTCGACGGGCGGTCTATCGACCTGCCCCGAGGGCGGCCTCGCGAGCAACGGCGACGGTGCCACTCAGGCGACGTACGGCGGTGGAGAGATCTGGATGGCCGTAAGCACGGTCGTTGCCCAGACGTTCGGAAGCACTACGGAGTACCACCTCGGAGCCGCTTACTGGTCGTTCGGTACGGCGGCGTTCAACGCCGGGGGCATGCTGACACTGGACAGCCAAGGGTACGTCACCGCCGCGCACGAGGACATCCTGTTCCCCTCGGTGGCGGCGGCGACTTGGCAGGCGGCGCTGATCTCGTTCACCCTGACGGGAGACACTTCGGTCGCGCATCATCCGGGCGGATTCTTCCCCAGCATGGCCTACGGGATCCTCCGGGTTGGTGCCTCCGGCCTGAACGGGCGCACGATCCACCTTGCCGCGAACGGACGAGCCCCCGAGGATGGCTTCAGCGAGTACCTTGGTCTCGGGACCACCGGTTTCCGGCC
>JAKAVH010000083.1 GCA_021827545.1 Thermoplasmata archaeon | reverse complement strand
GCCGACCTCCGCCGCGAGGTCGAGGCGCTCGGAGCGGACGCGGAAGTACGGGCGGTGATCCTCACGGGCGACGGCCAGTACTTCAGCGCCGGCGCCGACCTCAAGGAGATGGCCACGATGGACCTCGCGAACGCCCCGGCGGTCGTCCGCCGCGGCCACGAGCTCTTCGGTCAGATCGCGGGCCTCCCGGTCCCGGTGATTGCCGCGGTCAACGGCCTCGCGCTCGGCGGCGGCCTCGAGCTCGCGCTCGCCTGCGACCTCCGGGTCGCGGGCGAGTCGGCCAAGCTGGGGGCTCCCGAGGTCAACTACGGACTCATGCCGGCGTACGGCGGCACCCAGCGGCTGCCGCGGCTCGTCGGGGTCTCGAAGGCGAAGGAGCTCATCTTCACCGGGGCGATGATCTCGGCGGCGGAAGCGCTCAAGATCGGCCTCGTCAACAAGACCGTCCCGGCGGGCCAAGAGTTGCGCGCCGCTCGCGACCTCGCGCACACGATCGCCGAGCGCGCCCCCAAGGCCGTCCGGGCGGCCAAGCGATCGATCTCGGAGGGGATCCAGCTCCCGCTCGCCGAAGGGATCGAGGGGGAGGCGCGCCTCTTCGAGACCGAAGTGCTCCCGAGCCAGGACCTCGCCGAGGGTATCGTCGCCTTCGCCGAGCGCCGCCCGCCCAAGTTCCGGGGGGAGTGACCGTGGCGATCGAGTTCTCGTTCACCGCCGACCAGGAGGCCTTCCGCGACGCGGTGCGCGCGTTCCTCGCGAAGGAGGTCGCCCCGGTCGTGGCCGAGATGGACGAAACGGAGGAGTTCCCGACCGCGACCGTGCGCCGGATGCAGGAGGAAGGATATTTCGGCGTCCCGATCCCCGAGGAGTACGGCGGGCTCGGCCTCGGGAAGGTCGGCTACTGCCTCTTCCTCGAAGAGCTCGGGAAGGTCGACGCCTCCCACGGCACGATCGTCGGGGCGCACACGTCCCTCGGCACGACGCCGCTCCTCTCGTACGGGACCGAGGAGCAAAAGCAGCGTTGGCTCGTTCCCGCGGCGAAGGGCGAGAAGCTGCTCGCCTTCAGCCTGACCGAGCCCGGATCGGGCAGCGACTCCGGGGCGGTCCACACGGTCGCGGAAAAGCACGGCGACGGCTTCTCGATCACCGGCAACAAGATCTACGTGTCGAACGGTCGCGAAGCCGACACGGTCGTGCTGATGGCCGCGAACAACGTCTCGCTCGGCCCGAACGGCGGCGTGACGGCGTTCCTCGTCGACACGGACCTCCCCGGCTTCAAGGTCGGACGGTGCGAGAAGAAGATGGGCCTCCACGGCACGTCGACGGCGGAGCTGATCCTCGACCACGTCGAGGTCGGCCCGGACCGCGTCCTCGGCGAGGTCGGCAAAGGGTTCCACGTCGCGATGACCGCGCTCGACGTCGGCCGGGTCTCGCTCGGTGCCGCGTCGCTCGGTGGCATGCAGGCCGCTACCCAGCAGGCGGTCGACTTCTCGAAGAATCGCACCCAGTTCGGTCTTCCCATCAGCGAGTACGAGGCGATCCAGTTCAAGATCGCCGACATGGCGATGCGGATCTCGGCGCTCCGCTACCTCGTGTACCACGCCGCCGCGCGCCAGGACCGGATGGGCCCCGACCCGAAGTCGTGGAGCCGGCTCGAGCGGTACGACAAGACCCGAGAGGCGGCGACCGTGAAGTGCCTCGCGTCGGAGTGGGCGAGCGAGGTGATCGACGAGGCGCTCCAGATCCACGGCGGGCTCGGTTACATCCGCGGGACGCCGATCGAGCGGGCGTACCGCGACGCCCGCATCAGCGAGATCTTCGAGGGGACCAACGAGATCCAGCGCCTCGTCGTCTCGCGCGACGTCCTCGGCCGGGGGCTCTAGGCTCCCGGGACCCCTCCCGTCCTTCCGCCGACGCGGGAGCGGCGCGCTCGCCGTCGTCCGGGATTCGGCGGCGGACGAGAGCCCACGGGGGACCCGGTTACCGCCGGGGCGAGGGCAGGAGATCGGGGCCCCGCCCGCGGAACGGGCCAAGAACGCGAGATGGGCCGAGCGGGCCGTCCCCGGGAGCCGGGTCACGCGCCGGTCCGGCGCGGCGGAGGGCGAGCCTCCGGTCGCTGCGCCTCGGAAGGACTCGACGGGTTCGAGGTCGGTTCGCGCAGCACCCGGCGCAGGACCTTCTGCACGCCGCTGCGCGGCAGACTGTCCCGGAACTCGACCGTCCGCGGCGCCTTATAGTGAGCGATCCGCTCGCGCACGAACGCGATCAGCTCCTCCGCCGTGACGGCCGCGCCGGGCTTCCGCACGACGAACGCTTTGACGACCTCGCCGTGCTCCTCGTCGGGGACCCCGATCGCGGCGGCGTCGGCCACCGCCGGGTGCTGGAAGAGGACCTCCTCGACCTCGCGCGGGTAGACCTTGAGGCCCGAGACGTTGATCATGTCCTTCTTGCGGTCGACGATGTACGCGTAGCCGTCCGCGTCGATCCGGGCGATATCGCCGGTGAGGAACCACCCGTCCTCGAGCACCGCGGCGGTCTCTTCGGGCTGGTGGTAGTAACCCAGCATCACCTGCGGCCCCCGGACGCTGAGCTCGCCGACCTCGTCGGGCCCGAGCACCCGGTGGGGGTCCTCCGGGTCGACGATCCGCTCCTCCGTGTTCGGCAGCGGCAGTCCGATCGACCCGGCCCGACGCTCGCCGGCGACCGGGTTCACGTGCGTCGCCGGCGAAGTCTCGGAGAGCCCGTACCCCTCGACCAGGCTCGCCCCGGTCAGCGCCTCGAACCGCCGCGCGACCTCGAGGGGCAGCGGGGCCGACCCGCTGAGGCAGAACTTGATCGAGTGGATCCGGAAGCTGGCGACGTCCGGCTGCTGGTTGAACGCCTGGTAGAGCGCGGGGACGCCGGGGAACTGCGTCGGGCGGTACCGGTCGATCAGCCGGAGAAGTTCCCGGATCTCGGGCCGGGTCTGGATGACGACGGTCGCCCCGTCGGCGAGGCCCATCAGCATCCCGACCGTGAGGCCGTAGATGTGGAAGAACGGGATCGCGGCGACGAGGGTCTCGGACCCCGAGATCCGGGTCGTGTTCCACGTGTTCGCCTGCGTTACGTTGGCGACGAGGTTGCGGTGGCTCAGCATCGCCGCTTTCGGTCGGCCGGTCGTTCCTCCCGTGTACTGGAGGACGGCCACGGTGGTCGAGGGAGCGGCCCGGTAGAGGGGAGGGGCTCCCGGCGTCCGGAGGGCCGCCCTCAGCGGACGGATCGACGGACCCTCCGGGAAGGCGGTCGGCATCCGCTGCCGGCGGAGCACGCGATTGACGAACGGGCGGGCGTACCAGGGATAGAGGTCGCGCAACCGGCCGACGTACGCGACCGGCACCTCGTGCTCCGAGCGCACCTTCGCCAGGTTCGGGTAGAGGATCTCGAGCGTCACGATCGCCTTCGGCTCGGAGTCGCGGAGGAGCCGCACAAGGTCCTGCCCGATGTAGAGGGGGCTCACCTGGACCGCGATCGCGCCGAGCCTGAGGATCCCGAAGAGCGCGATGGGGTAGGCGGGGCAGTTCGGCAAGTAGATCGCGACGCGGTCCCCCGGGCCGATCCCGTCCCGAGCGAGCGCCGCCGCGAACCCTTCGCTCTCCCGCCAGAAGCGACGGTAGGTCCAGGTGGCTCCGTAGTAGACGAGCGCCGTCCGGTCGCCCCACTTCTCAGCGCTCTCGGCGACGAGCTCGGTGAGCATGCGGTCCGGGATCTCGATCCGCGGAGGCACTCCGGCCGGGTAGCGCCGGACCCACACCGGTGGCACTTCCGGGGTCGGCGAGC
>JAKAVH010000002.1 GCA_021827545.1 Thermoplasmata archaeon | reverse complement strand
CGACGCCTCTAGTGCCGTCACAAAGCGGAGGGGCCAAGAGCGAGGAAAGCTTACGGACATAGCACGGACTAAGGTCTGCTAAGGGAAGCCAAGGACAGGGGAGGTGGCTCTCGCCCGGTTGGAGCGTTTCCGAACCAACGCTGTCGCTACTGTGGGCTCGAAAATATGGGGCGGGCCGGCAACGGCCGGCCCGCGGGAAGTAGTTGGCCGAGGTCGTCCGTCCCATGGTTCGGAGGTGAGGAGAGGTTCCGAAACGAGGTGGGGAGCGAAGAACCGTTCAAGCCGTTCGGCGCCCGAGTGGTCGCCGGAACAGGGCAGCGGAGCGATGGAGGGGGCGAAACGGGCAGAATCCCTGTCGGATGAGCTCGGATTTGATCGACTCTGGCTCAGGAGATGGACGTGTCGGTGGGAGGAGCACGAAGTACCGCCATGCTTCCGTTCAGGGGTGACACGAACTCCCACCCCGCATCCAAGAGCTTCGGGACCTTGGTTACCTCGACGGCCTTCTCAGGTCGCTTCTGCGGTCCAAAGGCCGCTCCCACTGTCTTGAGGATGGCAACGATCTCCTCGTCGCTTTTCCCGGCGAGGTCCAGTCCTTCCAGCTTGGATTCGGGAACCCCACGAGCCGCGAGAAGCAGCCGAAGCGCTCGGGTCATCGATTCGGAGGAGTCCGTGGGCGCTCCAGTGTTCGATAGATAGGGCTCTGACCGCTTGTATGCTGCGCGCGCGTCGCGGAGCATGTCGTCGCCCCAAGTCTTTCCCAGGGTGTACCGACCTGAGTTGCCGAGGCCATGACCGAGAATGGCTTCGCGGAGGTCGCGTGTGATCTTGCCCGCCCCCTCGGCCATCAGCAATCGGGAACTGCAGTACGCACGTAGGACGTACGGCCGCCATCGAACGCCGGAGGGTGCGGAGGACTTGAGCGCGTCGTGGATCTCGCCCACGACCGCCTTCGTTACGACGAACCCGGATGCAAAGCGGGAGGCGCTCCGTCGCCTGCTGGCAACGCCACGTGTCGAACGGACCGAGATCACGGGGGACCGGCCCGTAAGCTGTTCGCCATCCCCTACGCGCTCAGCGAGATAGGACAGAAGTGCGGAGGCAAGTTGGGAAGAGCCGAAAGTGTAGTACGACACGCGGGTCTTCGAAAGGTGCGGTGGGACGCGAATGACAAAGGGTTCCTCTTCGAGACTCGGGTGCTTACTCAGCTTGAGATCGGGTAGATCGCCGAGGGTAAGGCCAGCCTCAGCCTGATATGAGCCCAGGGCACCGGGGCGGAGTCCAGAATGGGCCATGAAGAGGGCGCAGACGCGACTTCTCAGGGAAAGCCGGTCGAGGACACGGTTCAGTTCCTCGGGAGTCGGGACCCGTTCTCGGACCAGGCTCGCCCCCTTGATGGGGGAAAGCGACGGAAATCCGTCAAACGAAACGCGGTGGAACCGAAAGTAAGACCGCAGGCCCTCGTGAAACTTCGAGATGTACGAGTCGAGGCGGCCCGCGCGCTTGAGCTTCGCCGCGTCGCGGACCAGCAGGTCCCGAAGCCGCTCGGGATCCTTCTTGGCGAGCTCGACCACGCTCGCAGGGTCCCGTTCAATGCGCTCGAGAAGGAATCCGAACTGGCGAAGGTACTGGTCGGCCGACAACCGGGACCTCAGCGACCGTGCCTCGTACCATGAGCGAACCCGCGGATCGGCGAGCAAGACCTTGTGACGGCCAAGGATAGGGCCGAGGCCCTCGGGCTGGAGGGGCGCTCGCCTATCCTCTCCGGGAGTCCTGGGAGCCACGCTCCGGAGCATGGAAAATCAAGTATTTGGACTCTCCGGGAGAGTAGCGGGGCATGGATTTGAACCATGGATCTACGGGTTATGAGCCCGTCGGGATTTCAGGACCGCCGACCGGGTCGACGGTTTTCCTGACTACCCTACCCCGCTGCGCGGCCACGGAGGAGGCTGGCCTATTTAGGACGTTCCCCCGGAACGCGTCGCGCGGAGCCCGGATCCCCGTCAATGCGACCGGACGATCTCCTCTCGCTCGCGACGGAGTAGGCGTTCCCAATCCTCGGTCACCTGGGCCTGGATCCGCGCGACGTCGTCGGGAGTGAGGTGCCGGAACCGCCCCTGCGCAGAGAGGTAGTCGCTCACCGGCTTCAGCTGACCGGTCTTGCGCGTGATACGGAGGCGGCCCTCCTCGACCTCATAGAGCGGAAAGACCCCGGAGTCGGTCGCGAGGCGCCCGAGCGCGATCGTCTCCGCGGAGTCGAACCGCCAACCGGGCGGGCACGGGGTGAAGACATGGAAGAATCGCGGACCGGTGAGATCGCGGGCATGTTCGACCTTGCGGTCGAAGTCCTCGGGGAAGCTCGGGTTCAGCGTCGCGGCGTAGGTCGGCCGATGCGCGAGCACGATGCCCATGATGTCCTTCTTCGGTTCGGGCTTACCCCGGAGGGACGGCGAGACCGGGGTGGTCGTGGTCCACGCCCCCCACGGCGTGGCGCCGCTCCGCTGGATACCGGTGTTCATGTACGCCTCGTTGTCGTACATGACGTAGATCGCGTTCGTCCGCCGCTCGAGCATTCCGCTCAACGCCTGCAGTCCGATGTCGGCCGTGCCGCCGTCGCCCGCGAACCCGACGATATTGACGTCCTTGAGTCCGAGCGCGTCCGCCGCCGCGCGCATTCCCGAGATCGAAGCGCCGGTCGCCTCGATCGCGTTGTCGAGCACTCCGACCCGGAGCGCCGTGGTCGGGTACGGCGTCGCGATCACGGTCCAGCAGCACGCCGGAATCGATACCAGCGTTCGCGGGCCGAGCCCCTTCAGGAGCAGCCGCATCGCGAGCGCCGGACCGCAGCCGGGACACGCGGCGTGGCCAGGGTACATCAGCTCCTGGGCGGGGATCGTCAGCTTAGCCATGGACCGTCACCTCCTCCTCGAGGTCCTCCCAGTGGGTCGTCGGGGTCCTCCCTTCGAGCAGGGTCTCGTACATCCGCCGGACCTCGTGCGGCGTGATGTCGCGGCCGCCGATGCCGGCAAGGAAGCTCGAGAGCGGAGGTCGCGCCCCGCCCGAATAGAGCGCGGCGCTGACCTCCGTGGCGGCCGGCCCCATGCGGCCGAACGTGTACGAGCGGTCGACCACCCCGATCCGGCCCACCTGCGTCGCGAGCCGGCGGATCTCGTCGTCGGGAAATGGACGGAAGAGCCGGAGCTTCGCGAGGCCGACCTTGTGGCCGGCCGCGCGCATCTCGTCGACGACGCCCCGCGCGGTCGTGGTCGCGGTGCCCATTGTCACCAGGACGGCGTCCGCGCCGTCGACCCGGTACGTCGGGAGCGCGCCGCCGTGCGACCGGCCCGTGAGCGCGCGGTACTCCTCTTCGATCTTGCCGAGGAGCTTGGGTACTCGCTCGATCGCGTCCGCGAGCTGCTTACGGAAGTCGACATAGTGGTCCGGTCCGGTGAACGAACCGAGGCGGGTCGCCTCGCCCGGCACGAGGATCGCGTGCGGCTCCCGCGGCGGCAGGAACCGGTCGACGAGGGTCGCTTCGGGCACGTCCACCGGCTCGACCGTGTGCGAAAGGTAGAACGCGTCTTCCGTGACCATGACCGGGAGCCGGATGTCCGGGTGCTCGGCGAGGCGGAACGCCTCGAGCACGGTGTCGAGGACCTCTTGATTGCTCTCCGCGTAGAACTGGATCCAGCCGGTGTCCCGCTGGCTCATCGTGTCGGCATGGTCCGCGCCGATGTTCCACGGCGGGGCGACCGCGCGGTTCACGACCCCCATGACGATCGGCGCCCGCACCCCCGAGGCCCAGTGGAGGAGC
>JAKAVH010000133.1 GCA_021827545.1 Thermoplasmata archaeon | reverse complement strand
CCGTCGAGGTCTCGCTCCCGTCTTGGTGCTGGGTGATCCCCATCGCCCAGCAGATCGAGACGCTCTTCGCCTCGTGGACGAGCGTCGCGAACCGCACGATCTCCTCGCGGGCGAGACCGGTCTTCTCGACGGCGTACTCGAGGGTGTAGACGGCCAGGCTCTCGCGGAACTTGTCGAGACCCGCGACCCGGTTGGATAGGAACTCCCGGGCCTCCCATCCCTGGTCCAGGATGTAGCGTGAGGCCGCGTTCAGGAGGATGAGATCGGTCCCGCTCTTCGGAGAGAGCCACTGGTCGGCCCGGCGGGCCATCTCGTGCCGCCGCGGGTCGACCACGACGAGCCGGTGACCCGAGAGCTTCTGCGCCCGCTTGATCCGCGCGGCGATCACCGGGTGCGATTCGGCCGTGTTGGAGCCCATCGCAACGACGAGCTCGGCCCGGCCGAGATCCTCGATCCCCCCCGCGTCGCCGCCGTAGCCGACCGTCCGCCAGAGGCCGACCGTGGCGGGGGATTGACAGTACCGGGAACAGTTGTCGACGTTGTTCGTGCCGAGCACCGCCCGCGCGAACTTCTGGGTGAGGTAGACCTCCTCGTTGGTGTCGGTGCAGGAGGCGATGACGAAGAGCGTGTCGGCGCCCCACTTCGCCTTGATCTCGCGAAAGCGGGTCGCGACCAGATGGAGCGCTTCCTCCCACGTCGCCGTACGGAAGTGGTCTCCCTCGCGGATCAGCGGATTCGTCAGCCGCTCCGGGCTGTTGAGGTGCTCCCAGCCGAACTTGCCCTTGACGCAGGTCGCGAGTCCGTTCGCCGGGGACTCCTCCCGGGGCAGGACTTTGAGAACGGTGTGGTCCCGGGTCCAGACATCGAACGAGCAACCGACGCCGCAGTACGTGCAGACGGTCTTTGTCTTGCGGATGACGGCGTTCCGCATCTCGGCCTCGGCATCGCTGAGCGCGAGGAGGGGCTGGAAGCTCCCGTCCACGCTCGAGGCGGCCTCGACCATCGCGAGCTTCGCCGGCTCGGGGAGTCCGGTAAAGAGCCCGGCCCGGCCCACAAACTTGGTCTCGAGCAGGGCGTCGACCGGGCAGACCGTGACGCACGTCCCGCACGCGACGCAGGTCGATCGGTCCACCGGGACGTCCGAGTCCCAGACGACCCTCGGGCGCTCGCGCGCCCAGTCGATGTGGATCACCTCGTTCACCACGAGGTCCTGGCACGCCTCGACGCAGCGTCCACAGAGGATGCACTGGCTGGGATCGTACCGGTAGAACGGGCTCGAATCGTCCATCGGGTACGGCTTCGGCCGGTACTGCTGCCGGTCGAGGCCGAGGGTTCGGGCCGCGTTGTGGAGGGCGCACGTCCCGTTGTTGTTGTCGCAGATGGAGCAGCGGAAGTGGTGGTTCTGGGCCAGCCGCCGCAATCCCTCCTTGCGGCCGTTGAGCGCCCGCGCCGACGCGGTCGATGCGGTCAATCCCTCCGAGGCCACGGTCGCGCACGACCGGACCACCCGCCCGTCGACCTCGACGAGGCAGGTGTCGCAGCTCTCGAGGGTCCCGAGCGGAGCGAGATAGCAGACGTGCGGAAATCCCGGCTCGGTGCGGAGGATCACGTCGAGGAGCTTCTCTCCCGGCCCGGCCTCCCGCGCGACCCCGTCCACCAAGACCTTCACGTTGCGTGACGCGCGGGGCCTTTCGGGACCCTGCGAGACCCTCGCACGACCACAGGCCCTGCGGCTTATGAGTGCGTCGAGAATCCTCCGAGCCGGTCGGACCGCGACGTGCCGCGGACCGCCTCTCGCGTCGGCGGAGCGCGCCGTGCCTCCCTCCTCCGGATGTCCTCGGGTCGCCGCGAGCGGCTCCGTCTCTGTCGCGCCCGGTCGCCGTGAGGCGAGCACCGCGGGGGTACGCCCTTATTATATCGAGCACGCGAATCGCGAGGCGGAATGACCGAAGCCGCGCACGCCGCGCGTTCGCACGAGACGTCGCGCTCCCCTTCCGCGGAGTTCCCCAAGGGGCGCCGTCTCGAGGCGTACCGCTGGATGGTTCTCGCCCGGGTGATGGACGAGCGCTGCCTTTCGCTGCAGCGTCAGGGTCGCATCGGCTTCTACGCTCCCCTCTCGGGCCAGGAGGCGGCTCAGGTGGGGGCGGCGTTCGCGATGCAGCCGGAAGACTGGATCTTCCCGGCCTACCGGGAGGTCGCGGTCGCGCTCGTCCGGGGCGTCCCGCTCCGTTCGGTCTTCGACCAGCTCGTGGGAAACGCGAGCGATCGATCGAAGGGACGGCAGATGCCGAACCACTTCGCGTTCTCCGAGATCCGGTTCGTGAGCGCCTCGAGCCCGATCGGCACCCAGATCACGCAGGCGGTCGGCGCCTCCATGGCGATCCAGCGGCGCAAGGACCGGATCGCGACGATCGCCTTCTTCGGGGACGGGGCGACGAGCTCGAACGACTTCCACGCCGGACTCAACTTCGCCGGGGTCTTCCGTACCCCCACGATCTTTTTCTGCCAGAACAATCAGTGGGCGATCTCGCTCCCGAGGGAGCGCCAGACCCGGAGCGCGACGCTCGCGGAGAAGGCGGCCGCCTATGGGTTCCCCGGCGTGGTCGTCGACGGCAACGACGTCGCCGCGGTCTATCGGACCGTCCGCGAAGCACGGGAACGGGCGCTCGCGGGGGACGGTCCGACGCTGATCGAAGCCCAAGTGTACCGGTTCGGTCCCCATTCGACTTCGGACGACCCGCGACGGTACCGGGAGGACAGCCAGGTCCAGGCGGCCCGCCAGCGAGATCCGATCGCGCTACTCAAAGCGACGCTCGTCCAGGACCGGGTACTGGACGAAGCGGCCGATTCGAAGATTTGGGAGGAGGCCCGTGCGGAGGTCGCCGAGGCGCTTGCCGGTGCGGAGAAGGAGCCGCTGCCCGACGTGGCGTCCGTCTTCGAGGACGTCTTCGCGGCGCTCACCCCCCGGCTCGAGGAGCAGCGGGACGAGGCGCTCGGGATGCACGGGGGACACCGACCGTGACCGAGCTCACCCTGGTCCAGGCGGTCAACCGTGGCCTGCAGGAGGCGATGCGTCAGGACCCGGACGTGCTCATCCTCGGGGAGGACGTCGGCGTCAACGGCGGGGTCTTCCGGGCCACCGAGGGGCTCCAGAAGGAGTTCGGCCCGGGGCGGGTGATCGACACTCCGCTCTCGGAGACGGGGATCGTTGGTACGGCGATCGGGATGGCGCTCTACGGCCTCAAGCCGGTCGCGGAGATCCAGTTCCTTGACTTTATCTACCCCGCGTTCGACCAGATCGTCAGCGAGCTCGCGAAGTTCCGATACCGCTCGGGCGGGCAGTTTCCCTGCCACGTCGTCGTACGGGCGCCGTACGGCGGCGGGATCAAGGGCGGGCTCTACCACTCGCAGAGCACCGAGGCATACTTCGCCCACACTGCCGGCCTCAAGGTCGCCATCCCGTCGACCCCTGCGGACGCCAAGGGGCTCCTGCTGACCGCGGTCCACGACGAGGACCCCGTGATCTTCCTTGAGCCGAAGAGGATCTACCGCGCCGTCACCGGTGAGGTGCCTGACGGAGACCACCGGGTCCCGTTCGGAAAAGCGCGGCTCGTCCGGGAGGGCTCGGACGTCTCGATCTTCGCGTACGGCGCGATGGTGCCGACGGCGACCGACGCCGCGGCGACGCTCGCCTTGGAAGGGATCTCCGCGGAGATCATCGACCTCCGTACCTTGGTACCGCTGGACGAGCGGGCCGTCATCGCCTCGGTGGAGAAGACCGGTCGCGCCGTGATCGTGCACGAGGCGGCGCGGTTCTGCGGTTTCGGCGGCGAGCTGGCCGCCATCCTCGCCGAGAAGGCGTTCTACTCGCTGAAGGCGCCGATCGCCCGCGT
>JAKAVH010000224.1 GCA_021827545.1 Thermoplasmata archaeon | reverse complement strand
GGTCCCCCGGCGGGCGTGGACCGCCGGCCCGAGCTACCGGTTCTTCCTCGCCTACTTCACCGCGGGCATCCTCGTGTCGTTCGCCGTGACCCTCGGCCTCATGGTCGCGGTCCCGTCGAGCACGCCTTCGGGCGTCGGACCGACCCCGGTCTACTACGAGAACCTCACCGTCTCGTTGAACCCCGTCAACGGCTGGCCGCAGTACACGCCCGCGAACTTCACCGTGCCGACGGGCCGGGTCGTCTTCACGATCACCGACCACGATTCTCCGATGAACTGGTCGCAATGTCCGTGCGTCGTGAGCGGCACGGACAAATCGGTCGAGATGGTCAACGGGTCGCCCGACCACATCGTCCCCTCCTCGAACGTCGCCCACTCGTTCAACATTCCCCAGCTCGGCCTGGACGTGTACTCCCCCGGTCAGAGCGTGGTCGTGTTCACGATCGACCTCATCAACACCGGCACGTTCGTCTGGTTCTGCATTGCCCCGTGCGGCGCGGGGGCGAATCCGTACACCACGCCCCCGATGGGAACGCCGGGGTTCATGACCGGAACGATGACCGTCAGCTGACCGGTCGGCTCGGGGCCGGGCGTCCCGCCCGGGGGCGACCCGCCGGCGGGCGTCAAAGGGGCTAAGGGGAGTGCCGGACTGACCGACGATCGATGATGCCCCGGGGCCGTGCGCTCGGTCGCGACGACCGCGCGCTCGTTCGCGCCGCCGAGGGGGCCTTGCGCGCCGGCTGGGTGGAGGGACGTCACACGGTCGCCGCGGCCGTCCGCACGCGCGGCGGCGCGGTTTACCTCGGGCTCAACCTCAACGGGACGAACTCGCCGTGCGCGGAACCGGTCGCCCTCGGCGCCGCGGTCACGCAAGGCGATCGCGCGTTCGAGACGATGGTCGCGGTGCGTCGTCGTGGGGACCGCTATCCGGTCCTCTCCCCGTGCGGGACCTGCCGCCAGCTCCTCTACGATTACGCGCCCCGGGCCCGGGTCATCGTGAGGTTCCGGGACGGCCGGGTCGCGCGACTCACGATCGAGGAGAGCCTCCCGGCCCCGTTCGGTTCGTTCGACGAGGGGTAGGACGCGTCGGGGGTCGCCCCCACCTCCGGCTCGGACGGCGGCGGACGGACCGCGGGCGCCGGTCAACGGACCCGGAGCGCATTGAAGATGACGACGACGTCGAGGACCTCCTGGATCACAGCCCCGACCGCGGGGGCGATGAAACCGAAGCTGGCGATGCCCATCAGCACCAGGCTCGTCCCGAGGCCGAAGAGGATCCCCTGGCGGGCGATCCGGAGCATCCCCTGGCCGAGCGAGATCCCGTCCGCGACGCGGCCCACGTCGTCGACGAGAAGGACGACATCGGCCGCCTCCGCCGAGATGCCCGAGCCGTGGGCGCCCATCGCGACGCCGACCGACGCGCTCGCGAGGGCCGCGGCGTCGTTGATCCCGTCGCCCACCATGACCGTCGAGCCGAACCGGCGGCGGACCTCTCCGACCCGCTCGACCTTCGCTTCGGGGAGGAGCTCCGCGTCGACGTTGGGGATACCGGCTTGACGCGCCACGTCCTCGGCGTTCTCCCGCGAATCCCCCGTCAGCAGTCCGAGATGCTGGACGCCGAGCGCCGTGAGGCGACCGGCGAGGCCGACCACCTCGGGTCGGAGCGGGTCCGCGAAGAGGAGGGCGCCCGCGGGAGACCCGTCGACGAGGAGGTACGATACGAGCCGGCCCGAGACCGCCCCCGATCTTTGGACCGCCTCCCGCTCCGCGTCGAGCGTGCGTCCGGCGACCGAGACGCAGAGCGTGCGCGAGCCGACGACCACCCGGCGGCCCTCGATCGTGCCCGCGACGCCGGCGCCCGGAAACTCGTGCACGTTCGCGACCGCCGGCAGGCGAATGCCCTGGGCGCAGCGGGCGATCGCCGCCGAGAGGGGGTGCGAGGAGTACCGCTCCAGGGCGGCGGCCAGACGGACGACCTCGGCCGGGTCGTTCGGGCCGAACGGGACCACGCGGTCGACCTCGGGCTGGCCCGAGGTGAGGGTGCCGGTCTTGTCGAAGAGGACGGCCTTTGCCCGCCCGAGCTCCTCCATCGCCGAGCCGCTCTTCGCGACGACGCCCCGGTCGGAGGCCCGGTTGATCGCTCGAACCACGGCGATCGGGGTCGCCAGGATCAACGGGCAGGGAGTGGCAACGACCAGCACGGCGAGACCGGTGAGCGGGCTGTGCGTCGCGAGGGAGGCGATCGCGGCGAGGACGACGGTCGTCGGCGTGAACCAGACCGCGTAACGGTCGGCGAGACGCTGGATGTTCGGCTTGCGGGTCTGCGCGGTGCGAACGAGCTCGACGATCCGCGAGTACTGGCTCTCCCGGCTCGGTCGGACCGCGAGGAGGTCGAACGGCGGCCCGACGTTCGCGCTGCCGCTCAGCACCGACGCCCCCGACCGCAGGGTCTTCGGCAACGGTTCCCCCGTCACGGCCGAGTCGTCCACGACGGCGGTCGCGCTCGCGATCGTCCCGTCGACGGGAAGGATGTCTCCGGCGCGCACGGCCAACCGGTCCCCGGGGGCGACCGCGTCGACCGGGACACGCGTCACCTCGTCGCCGTCGTACCGGTAGGCCCATCGGGGGGCCCGCCGCGTCAATCGTTCGAGCGAGGCGGACGCGCGGTGAAAGGCGTAGTCCTCGATCGCCTCGCCGCCGGATTGCATCAGCACGATGATCACCCCGGCGAACGCCTGGTCGAGGCCGATCGCCGCCAGAATCGCGAGGGTCGCGATCACGTCGGAGGCGAACTGGCGGTGCCAGAGACGACGGGCGGTGGCGAAGACCAGCGGGGACCCGCCGACGACCAGCGTCCCGAGCCAGACGTAGGCCGCCGGCTGGGGCCGATGGAGCCCGAACGACAGGTACGCGCCGACGATCAGACCCGCGAGCGCGAGGAACGGCAACGGGTACCGGACGGCCCACCGTCCCCACCGTCGCGCGGCGGAGAGGTCCGGGACGGCGGGGAGATCGCCCTCTCCACCGCTCCCGTCCGATCGGGGGTCCGTCGGGACGACGACGACCCTCGGTCGACCTTCGTCGCCGCGCATCGTCCCACCGCCGACCACGCCGGGGTGGGTCGGTCGTCCGGCGAGAGGAGCGAGGGCACCTTAGAGGTTCCCTCCCTCCGACCCGAGACGGGGTCGGCTCACCCCCCTCTGCAGGTCTCCTCGCGGTCGGCCGCGCGACCCGAGGGTCCGCCGTGCGGCGTCGTCCGCCGACCGGCACCCGATCCTCTCGGGCGCCTCCGCGCACCCAAAACGGGAGCTCGGATCACGGGTGGGACTGTGTACTACGCTTGTTGATATCGGTTAACATTGTGTTATCTCCTCCGTACGGCAGCCCGTGGGCGGGATCCCCCGTACGACGCACCGACTCGAGACCCGCACCCACCGTTTCTTCCCCCGTCCTCCGGTTGGGGGCGGGCCGATGAGATCGATCGCTCGGCGATACGGCGACGGAACGCCGTTCGAGCGCTCTCCTGCGACCGAGGGGGATCACCCCCGTTTCGTAGCCCGGCCCCCTACTTGAGACGGAACGCCCGACTGCGGGTCCTGCGGCCCCGGCGCACCCTCGCCGGGCTCAAAGGGGCGCGGGCGTCCGCGCCGATGCGGGGCGTAGGGACATCTCCTCGGCGACCGCCCCCGGAGTGTGCGCGAGCGGCTCGACCTTGCCGGTGCGACGGAACCCCCGGTCGAGGTAGAGCCGGACCGCGGCCACCTGGGTCGGGTTGACCGATAGGCGCACCTCGGCGGTGGGGTGGTCGAGCGAGGTCCAGCGCAGCACCTCGTCGAGAAGTCGTCCCCCGACCCCGGTTCCCCGGTAGTCCGGGTCGACCCACATCCCCCAGACCACGT
>JAKAVH010000181.1 GCA_021827545.1 Thermoplasmata archaeon | reverse complement strand
TCCGATCTGAGGATCGACGCGTTCGGGTAGTATCGCCAGCCGTGGCCGGCCCTCTCGGCGGCGAGCCGCAGGGCGACGTGCGTCGTTGCGGCGAACGGGTCCCCCACCACCAATAACGCGACCGTGCCCGACCGCTCGAGCGCGTCGATCAGCGCGTGCTCCGCCTCGACCGCGGGACGGTCGAGCCTTCGGACGGGCCGGCCGAGCTCGGAAGAGAGCCGTTCGAGGGTGTCGGGAGGAGCGACCGCGGTGTACTCCTCCGCGTACACCTCGGAGGCCGATCGGAGGGCGTCGAGCGCCCGGCGGGAGAGCCCCCGTTCGTCGCCGAGCCCGAGCCCCACGAAGCGAAGTTCGCCCATCGCGACCGTCCGACCGTCGGACTACCCGCGCACGGCCATCACCGGGCACGGCGCGGCTCGGAATAATTCCTCGAGGAACCGCCGGGTGAGGAGGGGCCCCCCCGCGCTGTCCGGCTCTTCGCCCATCACCACCAGGCCGAACCGCTCGCGGGCGGCGGCCTGCAGGATCAGCTCGGGCAGCTGATGACGACGCCGGAGGAGCGCGCTGGGGAAGAACGAGCGCTTGAGGCGGATCGGGGTGCCCCGGGGGCCGAGTCCATCGACCCCCGACGGTTCCTCTCCGCCCTCGCGCGGTCCGATCGCGAGGGCGATCACCGGTACATCCCCGTTGTGGACGGAGAGCTCCTCGGCGACCTTCACGACGGTCGGCGACGGGGTACCGCCCAACGTCGGCAGCAGGATCCGGGGGAACCGATCCGCCGCGAGCCCCAGTCGGTTGAGGACGAGCACGTCCGAGCGGGCGTGATGGAGGATGCCCGTGGCGGTACGGCCAACGAACGGGTTGCGGCTCCTCCGGTCGCCTCGGAGGGTGAGGAGGATCGCGTCGACCCCGTGGGCATCGGCGCTCTCGAGGATCTCGCCGGGCACGTCCGTCGCGGCGCGGACCTCGGGGTCGACCTTCACATCGAGGGAGGCGCCGGCCTCGTGCGCCGGCACGACCAGATGGACCGACGCCCGCCACTCTCGGGTGACCTCGGGGAGCGTGGTCGTGGGGATGACGTGGAGCACGCGGATCTCCCCGTCCGCGTCGAGGAGCATCGACGCGAAGCGGATCAGCGGCTCGACCTCCGCCGGCTCCTGCACGGGGACGAGGATCTGCCGGTACATCAGCGCGGTCCGTACTGGTCGATCAGCGCGAGGTCCAGACTCAGCACGTCCACGTACGGCACCCCCACGTACGGGAGCCACGGATTGACAATATGGTTGTTGACGAGCGCGGTCACCACGGCGATTGAGAGGTTCCGCGCTTCGGCGACCCGCGGCACCTGGACGAGCACCGCCTGCGGAGCGAGGTCGGGGTCGATCGAAGAGGCCGACGGCGCGGCCCACGCGAACGGGACCGTCACATTGACCGTGGCCAACCCGTACTTCTGGATGTAGCGGATCGTCTCGTTCAGCAGGGCCCGCAGCCCGGGGTCCGACGGGCCCGGCGGGCTCGGTGCGCCCAGCGTCATGTTGTAGTCCGTCGGGCTCGGTCGCTCCCAGAACAGCCACGGGGCGCTCAGGTTCTGGGCGACCAGCGTGGAGCCGACGAGCGTCCCGTTCGATCCGTAGATCAGGGAGCCGTGCGCGGCCCCGGGGTCCAGCACGTCGGCGATCCCCGTCACGACCAGTGGATAACCGAAACCGGCGACCAGGACCATGAGGACGAGGAAGAGCCCCGCGGCGCGCAGGTGGCCGGTGATCGAGTGGGCCCGGGACAGCGGCGGAGGAGCGGCGGGCGCGCTCATCGTCACAGCCCCCCGAGCGGCAGGTAGTGGGCGACCACAACGCCGAGCGAGTGGTAGATCGGCAGGGTCGAGACCCAGGCGAGGAGCAGGTAGATGAGCTTGATCCCGACGAAGGCGCTCACGAGCCCGCCGAACCCGTAGGTGACGAGGTTGCGGCGCAATAGGTCGATGGCGGTCCGGGGACGGAAGGGGACGCCCACGAGCGCGAGCGGGATGAGGAGGGGAATGATGAACCCGTTGAACAGGAGCGCCGAAAGGACCGCGAGCTGGGGGTTGTCGAGCCCCAGCACGTTCATGACCCCAATCCCGGGAAGCGCGGCGGCCCCGGACGCGATGAAGATCGCCGGGATGATCGCGAAGTACTTCGCGACGTCGTTCGTGATGGAAAACGTGGTCAATGCCCCGCGCGTGATCAGGAGCTGCTTACCAATCGACACGACCTCGATCAGCTTGGTCGGGTCGTTGTCGAGGTCAACCATGTTGCCGGCCTCCTTCGCGGCCCCGGTGCCGCTGTTCATGGCGAGGCCCACGTCGGCACGGGCGAGCGCCGGGGCATCGTTGGTCCCGTCGCCGGTCATCGCGACCAGCCGGCCCCGCGCCTTCTCCCGCTCGATCAGCGTCAGCTTCGACTCGGGCTTCGCCTCCGCGATGAACTCGTCGACCCCGCTCTCGCGCGCGATCGCGGCCGCGGTCAGACGGTTGTCGCCGGTGCACATGATCGTGCGGATCCCCATCGTCTTCAGCTCGCGCAACCGGTCGCGGATCCCGGGCTTGACCACGTCCTTGAGGAGGACCAGTCCGAGGACCCGCCGGTTCATCGAGATCGCGAGCGGCGTCATTCCCTGCCGCGCGGCGTCGGCGGCCGCGGCGCGCAGCTCGGGCGGTACGAATGCGCCGATCCCCTCCATCGTCTTCACGGCGCCTTTGTAGACCTCGGTACCGTCGGCGAGGACGATCCCGCTCATCGGCCGCTCCACGGAGAAGGGGAGCACCTTGTACTTCCCGGGCTCGAGACGACGCGCCGGCGCGCTCCGGCGGGCGGCGAGCCGGACGATCGACCGGCCTTCGGGCGTATCGTCGAGGCTCGAGGAGAGGAGAGCCGCCTCGAGGAGGTCGCTCGACGCCACTCCGGGGCCCTCGACGAACTGGACCGCGAGCCGGTTGCCGACCGTGATCGTCCCGGTCTTGTCGAGGATCAGCACGTCCAGGTCGCCGGCAGCCTCCACCGCCTTTCCCGACTTCGCGATGACGTTCGCGCGGGCCGTGCGATTGATCCCCGAGATCCCGATCGCGGGCAGCAATGCCCCGATCGTCGTGGGCATCAGGCAGACGAAGAGGGCGACGATCGTCGCGAGGTCGATCTTGACGATGTCGGTGAAGTCGGCGAGGAAGATGAACGTCACGACGACCGTGAACAACGCGACCGTGAGGGCCGAGAGAAGGACGAGGAGCGCGAGCTCGTTCGGAGTCGGTTCCCGGCCCTGACCCTCCACGAGGCGGATCAGGCGGTCGAGGAACGACTGGCCCCGCACGGCCGTGACCCGCAGACGGGCCGTCCCCTGGAGCACGCGGGTCCCGCCGAGCACGCTGGTCTTGTCGCCGCCGCTCTCGCGCATGACCGGCTCGGACTCCCCGGTCATCATCGACTCATCGATCAGGGCTGCGCCCGAGATGACGTCGCCGTCCATCGGGACCGGCTCGCCGGCCCGGATCTCGAGGGTATCGCCGACGTGCAGGACGTCCGAGAGGACCCACTGCTCGGTCCCGTCCGGGAGAATCTGGCGCGCTCGGATCCCGCTGCGGATCTCCCGAAGGGCATCGGCCCGGGCCCGGCCCTGCGCTTCCGCGATCGCCGTGGCGATGTTCGCGAACCAGAGGGTCAGGAACAGGATGACCGTGACCCAGACGAAATAATTGGGATCGTACGTCCCCACGATGTCCGGGAACGCCCTCGGGAACAGCGTCAGGACGATCAGGAAGAGGAAGAGGACGTACACGCAGAACATCACCGGATAGCGAACCTGGTTGCTCGGGCGGAACAGCTTGACCGAGTCCACGAGCACGCGCGTCACGGACGTGTGGGGGACCTTCCGGAC
>JAKAVH010000171.1 GCA_021827545.1 Thermoplasmata archaeon | reverse complement strand
TTCCGGGAGGAGGTCGCAGTCGCCGCCGGTAAGCCCCTCGGCGTCGGGGCCGTCTGGGACAACTACCGGGGCGTCCACGCCCTGAACATCGCGACCTGCATCTCGTGCAACCTCTGCGCGTTCTCCTGCCCGGACGTCTGCATCCAGATGGTCGCCGTGCCCGACGCGCAGACGAAGCGGCTGAAGAAGTGCCCGGAGATCGACTACGGCAAGTGCAGTTACTGCGGGTTCTGCAGCGATGCCTGCCCGGAGGGCTGCCTCACGATGACGACCCGCTACGAGCTCTCGGCGACGAAGCGGGCCGACATGATCTACTCGCCCGAGAAGCTCTACGAGGTGTTCCAGCGGAAGCTGCCGATGAACCCGATCCGCCTGGAACGCCCGAAGAACGAGGACGCCATCTTGCTGGACGCCCCGCTGTGCATCGGATGCAACGCGTGCGCCCGCGACTGCCCGACACAGTGCATCACGATGCTCGACATCCCGAAGCCCACGCCGAAGCCGGGCGAGAAGCTCCCCCGTCGGATCTGGAAGGAGCCGGTCGTGAACGACTCCGACTGCGTGCGCTGCGGGACGTGCATCAGCGTCTGCCCGAAGGAATGCTTGTTCTGGGGGACTCACACGTGAGTCCGGAGGAACTGGCGTTCCTCGCCCTCGCGGCGATCGCCTTCATCACGGGCCTGTCGGCGCTCCTCGTCCGGGAGCTCGTCCACACGATCCTGTGGATCGGCATCTTCTTCGTCGACCTCTCCGCGATCTACTTCTTGCTCTCCGCTCCGTTCCTCGGCGTGCTGCAGCTCGGCGTCTATGCGGGCGCCGTCACGATCCTATTGCTCTTCGGCATCATGGTCACGCGCAAGCGGATCTTCTCGCGGGAGGCGGCGACCGGGATCGGAGCCGTCCCGACCCTCTTGTCGGTCGTCGCCTTTGTCTTTCTGCTGATCGCCGTCACCTCGCTGTCGTCGACGACCCCGACGTTCACGACGTACGACGTGAGCGCCCTGTCGACGTACCTGTTCGGGGCGGGGGGACCGTGGGTGCTGTTGCTGTCGCTCGTGATGCTCGCGGCGCTCGCCGGGGCGATCTACCTGGTCCGGGAGGGGCGGGAATGAGCGGCCTCACCATTCCCGAGTTTCTCGCGCTCGCGTCGGCCCTGCTCGCCCTCTCGATCTTCGGCGTCTTGACCCGTCGGAACTTCATCCTGCTGCTCATCGCGATCGAGATCGGGATGAACGCGGCCATCCTGAACTTCATCTACTTCGCGGCGTTTCCTCTCTGCGCCGGTCACTCCGCGTTGAGCGGCCAGGCGATCGCGGTCGTCACCATCGGGTTCGCGGCGACGGAAGTCGCCGTCGGGCTGGCCATCGTTCTCGCGTTGAACCGCCTCAAGGGCACGACGAACGTCGCCGAATCCACGGAGCTCAAGCTGTAGGGGGGAGGCGGCACGGGGCTCGACGCGCTGTTCGGGTGGGCGTTCTTGGTCCCGCTCGCGCCCGCCCTCGCGTTCGTGAGCATCTCGTTCGTCGGTCGCCGCTGGCCGAAGGGGGAGTGGGGCGGCTGGATCGCCGTCGTCGCGGCCGGCTTCTCGATGGTCGTCTCCGTCCTGATCGCGCTCGGAGAGATGGGGGCGCCCGGCACCTACACCGACGTCTCGTACACCTGGTTCAACCTTCCGGGTAGCCCGGGCGCGTTCCCGAACGGCTTCCGGCTCGTCATCGGCACGCTCGTCGACCCGATCAGCGCGCTCATGCTGCTTGTCGTGACCGTCGTCGGCTTTCTCGTGATGCTCTACTCGATCGGGTACATGCACCACGACCGGGGCTTGCCCCGGTACTACGCCGAGCTGTCGCTGTTCCTGACCGCGATGATCGGCCTCGTGCTCTCGGACAACCTGCTCGAGTTCTTCCTGTTCTGGGAGCTGGTCGGGGTCTGCTCGTACTTCTTGATCGGGTTCTACTACGAGAAGCCGAGCGCGGCGAGCGCCGCGAAGGAGGCGTTCATCGTCACCCGGGTGGGGGACGTGCTGTTCCTCGCCGGGATCTTCGTGTACTTCGCCACCTACGCGACGAGCGGGCCGGCGGGAGGGTGGGCCGCGAACGGCTTCCTCTTCGCGTACGGCAACGCCCCGTTCCTCGCGGGGGTCCTGGGGGGGAACAGCTTCCTCCTCACGGTCGCGGGGCTCTTCATCGTCGCGGGGGCGGCCGGCAAGAGCGCCCAGTTCCCGCTCCACGTCTGGCTTCCCGATGCCATGGAAGGTCCGACGACGGTTTCCGCGCTGATTCACGCCGCGACGATGGTCGCGGCCGGCGTCTACCTGCTCGCCGTCACGAGCTTGTTCCTCGGGTTCACGTCGCTCGACCTCTTGGTCATCGTCGCGATCGGCGGCTTCACGACGTTCTTCGCGGCCACGATGGCGGTGGTGAACCCCGACATCAAGCGCGTGATTGCTTACTCGACGATCAGCCAGCTCGGCTACATGGTGCTCGCCATCGGCGTCGGCGGAGCGATGCTGGGGCTCTTCCACCTGTTCACCCACGCGTTCTTCAAGGCGCTCCTGTTCCTCGCCGCGGGGTCGGTGATCCACGCCATCGGAACGCAGGACCTGTTCAAGATGGGGGGGCTCCGCAAGACGATGCGCCTCACCTCGGCGGCGTTCTTGGTCGGTGGGTTGGCCCTCGCCGGCATTCCGCCGTTCGGTGGCTTCTGGAGCAAGGACGATATCCTGTCGGCCGCGGTTCAAGCGGCCGAAGCGCACGCGGCGTACTGGCCGTTCGTGGTTCTCGCGTTCGCCGCGGTCTATCTGACGGCGTACTACATCTTCCGCGTCTGGTTCCTTACGTTCAGCGGCGACGCCGTCCGCGATCCCTCGCTCCCGGCGGCCCACGAAGGCGGCTGGGTCATGCAGGTCCCGCTGATCGCGCTGAGCGTCTTCGCTGTCGTGGCCGGCCTCTTCGTATTTGTCCCGTCGTTCCAGACGCTGCTCCAACCGTTCGGCGTGGCGGTCGCCGGCATCCCCCCGACGTACACCTCGACCGACCTCGCCCTCTCCGCGATCAGCGTCGTCCTCGCGGGCGCCGGGATCGCGACGGCGTACGCGCTGTGGGGCGGCGGCCGCGTCTACGAGCTGGCACCGCGCTCGGCGGCTCGGCCGATCCGCCAGCTGTTGCTCGAGCGCTATTACTTCAAGGCCGCCTACGACGCGATCGGCCGTCGGGGCATCTACACGCTCGCCCGCGTCGCGGACTTCGTCGACCGGTACGTCATTGACGGCACCGTGCACGGTCTCGAGCGGGCGATGGGGGCCGTGTCGGACCGGCTGCGTCGCGCGCAGACCGGGGTCGTGAGCGACTACGCGGCGTACGTCGTCGCCGGCCTGCTGTTCGTCTTTGTCGTCCTCTTGCTCGTCGGCCCGTACGTCGTGAACGCCTGGGGAGGCGGATAGTCCGATGGGGATCCCGATCCTGTCGATCACGCTGGCGAGCCTCGCCGTCGGAGCGGCCGCCTCGTTTGTGGCCGGGTCCCGCGCCCGCTGGGTGGCGCTCGCCACGGCGCTCGTCTTCGTCGCGGAGACGGCCGCGATGTTTCTCGGGGCGTGGGGTCCCGCCCTCGCCCCCGGCCAAGTGCCCGTCGGCGACGCCGAAACGTACCGCTGGATCAGCCTGCCGTGGCTCCAGGTCAACTACGCGCTCGGCGTGGACGGGATCTCGCTCGTCCTGATCCTGCTCACGGCGTTCCTCGGACTCGCGACAATCGTCTACTCCTGGAACGAGTCGCACCGCCCCGGTCCGTGGTTCGGCTTGATCTTGTTGACGCTGCTCGGATCGGTCGGCGTCTTCTCAGCGTTGGACGTCCTGCTGTTCTTCCTGTTCTGGGAGGCGGTCCTCGTCCCGATGTTCTTCATCATCGGCTATTGGGGC
>JAKAVH010000273.1 GCA_021827545.1 Thermoplasmata archaeon | reverse complement strand
TGGACCCGATCCCGGTCCGGCTCCGCGAACTCGGACCAGAGGTTCCTTCCCATGACCCCGTTCCCTACGAACCCGCGATTTTCCATGTTCGACCCGGTTGCCAAGAGCCATCCCATCCGACCCATCTCCTCGCCCGTGGACGCCGGACGGGTCCGACCCCGGGTCGACGCCCGATCGTGGTGGGGCGCCCGCTCGAGGTCCACCGTCGTCCATCGCTCTTCGATTCCCACGGGGGGCCACCGTTATGGCTCCTATACCCGGAGCATCTCCTCGAATTTCATCCACTTCGCTGTCTCAGGTTGCCCCGCCGAGCCTCGCCCCCTCCTCCGCCATCCTTCGCTTGGCCTTCATTACCTCGTGGGCCAGGAACGCCACCGTCGCGGCCCCTCCCTTCCGTCGATCCCGCTCCATCTTCCGCGCCTCCCGAATCCCCTCGAACGCACGAGCCTCCTAGACCGGGTGGCCCCACGCCACCCTCACCGCCTCGCGCCCCACCAGACGGTCGAGACGACTCTTCAGTTCCCCGAGCACCGCCAGGCCCACTCGGTGGTTCCGAGCGTTCGCGTGGATCACCTCCTCCGTACGGGAGCGCCCCCACTCGATCCGCTCCCTCACCTCCGGGTGGGCCCGGTGGAATGGAAGCCCTCCGACGTGCCGCCGCGCCTCGTTCCCCTCCACCACCGCGAAACTGGTCAGCTTTGTGCCGGGGTTGACAGTGCGCCAAGGGCCGGGGAACCCGATCCTGACAGTGCCTCGATCAGCACCTGCACGAACTTGAGGCTCCGCTTGCGACAAGTCCGATGGATCGACATCAGTCGCTCCAGTGTCCGAGCGCCAGCCCATGTCCTCCGACCACCGCTGTTCTTGCGATGGAAAACCCCTTGTCGGATCTCCGTCTCGGCCGGATTGTTGTTCCAGCAGACCCCGGGTCGGATGAGGAAGGTGAAAAGGGTTCCTCGACGCTTCCAGAGCTCGTGCGCGATCCGGGCCGCCGCCGGGTCGTTCCACGGCTGTCGGAGGTGATCGGCCATCAGCCACCGCATCGACGGGTAGAACCTTCGCCGGTCGCGCTTCGAGGCGTTGGCATGCCGTTCCGACCACTCGATCGCCTCTCGTAGGAGCCATCGCGTCGTGTTCGGGAACTCGAAGAACTCCCTCGGGGGCGGCCCCGAACTCGTGAGGTGCGCGGGGAGGGGGTGGAGCAGCGGTCTCGGCTCCAATCGGTGGAGGATCTCCTCGCGCTCTAACCACCGATTCACGCGGAGCAAGTCGAGCTGGTGCTCGGCGGTCCGAACAACATCGTAGGGCACCCACCCGCCGTGGATGAGCGTCCCGTGAGCGCCGTGGAGCACCTCCTCCACGACGTCCTGGCCGCGGCTCGGAGCGATCCGATGGACCGAGGTCTCGGGCGTGGAGAACGATCAGAGCCATCCGTTCTCACCCCCGATGTGGAACTTCATCTCATCGGCGTGAATGACGGGCTGTCGTGGGATCTCCGCCTTATGAGTCTCGTAGAGCGGACCCAACGCATCGGCGGCTAACCGCTCCATCCGGAGGACCGCCACCGTCGCCAAGTGCACGCCGTGGGCCATCGAGATAGTCGCCGATCTTCGTCGTGCTCAGTCTGAGCAAGCGAAGTTGTACCACCCGAGAGACCAGGGAGAACCCGTCCTGCACATGAGGAGGGAACGGGCAGCCGGCATCGACGCGCCGATGACAGCCCGGACAGTTGTAGCGTGCGATCTCGACCTCGAAGACTCGAGGTTGAGGCTGCGGAAGCTCGGTGATGGTCCGTCGTCGGAACCCGAACGGCTCGTGGAGGTGCGTGCCACAGTCGGTGCAGCGCTCCCGTGCGAGGCGGAGAGGCGGGGAGTTCGGCATGGGACGTTTTCGGGCGCGACCGGCGTGACCCGGCTGGCCTCCTGTCGGGAGCGGATCCCGATGGATCGGACGCCGTTAGAAGACGCGACTCGACGGGATGTTGCCGACCTCAGCGGTCCGATCCGAGGCGGCGAGCATCGGGGCTCAGGCCTTGTAGCGGCGGAGCTCTCGAGGAGCTTGCGGATCTTCTCCCGGAGTTCCCGAAGCTCTTGTTCGAGACGCTCGGACCGCTCGAGCTGCTCCCGGATCCGACGGCGCTCCGGCGGGTAGATGGAAGAGGCCCAGAGTCCTAGTCGTCCGCCGGGGTGAACAGGACCTTGGTCGCCGCGGAGAGCCCGGACCCCTCGAGGAGAGGGGAAGAACTCCACCGGGAAAGTACTTTCGGTCCACCCGAAGGTCAGGCGCGATCAGTCGAAACGGTCACTGGCGGGAGACAAGAAGGTGACCAGCTACGACAGCATTAGGTCCATCCAACCTCAACCCGCCCGATTCTTCTCCCCGACCTCGGTATCGTCGCAGTAATCCGCCTTTCCATGATTCGTCGGGTCGTCCGGTGCGCCCGGTGACCGGAGAGCAGTATAAGGCAGGGAAGAATTCTGCCCAGGAAAGCCCGACCCCAGTCCGTTTCGATCTGCGACCAACGCTCAAGCTGCAGGCTTCGACCGATTCTGGCCCTACGGTTCAGCGCTGGATTGGGATTGACGCCGGGCTTGCACTCGTCCTAGCAGGCCTTTATGCCAGTTTCTTAGGACCCGACCGAATTCCACTATGGGCCGCCATCGTCGTCGTTGCTTCCGGGCGGTCGGCCTCGGTCGCGGCCGCTTCGCCGCTTCTCCTCGCCGCTACCCCGACTTTCACCAGGTTTCGGACGACGAGGTCCGGCTTGGATGGGGTGGCCGACCATCCGGCGTCAACCTCGACTTAGACGCACCCGGCCTTCGGTTCCAGTTTATTGATCGCCGAGGGGTTCCGTCCCCGCCCTCACCGAGACTACGAAGGCCCGACTTCTATCTCAAGGCTCCGACGCGCTGGTAACTCCTCTCCGTCCCAATCGCGCAGCCCGCCTTTGACGCAATCATGCATGTCGCGCAAAGACGCGGTGTCCGGGTCAATCGAATGGTGTGAACCACCGCGTTCAAGTCCATGGGAACGACTATCGTCTAGACCTTCAGGCGATGAATGGACTCGATCCGGGTCGGCTCGAAAGAACTCCGCATCGAGTTTCGAGCAGGAGGAAGCCCCGCGCGAGCAAGTAGCGCTTTAAGGAGTCCACCGGGGTCGGGTCCTTGCGATGGTCGATGGAGGCACGAGACGACTTCCCTCGCCATCTGAGATCGCGAGGCGGATGTGGCCGTACGTGTGGGCGGGATCCGCCGTCCTGGGGATCCTCGCGGTGAACCTGTACCTCGCTTTAACGTTCTACCCGGTCCGGTACGTCAACGGCGTGGCTTGCTCATGTGGCCGGCCAGGGTGGGTAACCTACTGGACCGTCAGCTTCTACGCCCTCGTCCCGTTGTTCGGAGCTCTACTGTTCTACGGGATTTGGGTGGACCGGAAGCTCCACCCGCCCCCCAAGTCGCATTAACTGCACCTTGTCGCGCCCCTCCGGGCTGGAGACCCCGGTGACCCCCCTCCGGTGCGTCTGCGTCGCAAGCCTGCCGCGGCCGCATCCGCTGTCGTTTTCACCAGCATTCGCTTTCCCCGATTCGTGTCCGTTCTGACTGTGATTCAATCGGACCATAGCCGCCCACCAGCCTTGGGCCAGACTCCCATCATGTGGGTGGAAGCCGAAGGACTCGGAGAGACGGGTATCGCCATGGTCTTGCTTGCCGTCCTGTTTCCTCTCGGCCTCATCGGCTTCTTGTGGTGGACGGTTGGCTGGCAGTCCTTCCTGACTCCAGTACTTGGCAATCATCCCCACCCTCAGTAGACCGATAGTCCTTGACGACGGAGCCGTTTCGGCAGGGGCCGTCGATTCTCCACCCGGTCGATATGACCCAGGCGGTAGCCCACGGCCCGCAGCAGCATGTGCAGGAGCCTCCCGAACCGCAGGAGTTCCTCCCGCACCACGAATCCGGTCGGGCCTTGCC
>JAKAVH010000071.1 GCA_021827545.1 Thermoplasmata archaeon | reverse complement strand
CGACGGCCGCCTCGTGGACCGGTATCCCTTTCTCCCGGCACTCGAACGCGAGCGCCTCGAGGCCTCCCAGCGTATCGGCGAAGATCCCGACGCCGCTCAGCGCGACCTCGGCGACCGGTTGGCTCTCCCGCGCGAGCTCGAAGCGCACGGCGTCCCGTTCCTCGGGCGAGGCGACGACCTTGAGGAGCCCGCCGGGCATCGCGTCCTCGATCCCGGGGGCGGCGAGGTAGACCCCCGCCGCCGCCTCGACCCCATCGACCGACTCGAGCCGGACGTGCTTCGAGCTCGCGGTCTTCGCCGGAAGGGGCCGGTAGATCCCGCGAACGTGGGTAACGAACGGGTCGGTCCGTCCCGTGACGACGATCTCGTTCCCGACGGCGAGGCGCCCGCGGTAGACGATCACGCTGCCGACCGGCCCGACCCCCTTCTGGTCGCTGCGCTCGAGGATCGTCGCCTCGCCGCCGTCGCCCGAGAGGGCGAGCTCGTGCTTCAGGAACCGCTGCGAGAGCCCCACCAGGAGGGCGATCAGCTCGGGGACGCCGGCCCCGCTTTTCGCGCTCACGGGGACGATCCCGACGTTCCGGGTGAAGTCGCTCACGCGGTCGTACCGGTCGGCGCTGAACCCGAGCTGGACGACCTCCTCGGCGACCGCGTAGAGGCGCTGGTCGAGCGCCTTCTGGAAATCGACCGTCCCCCGCGCGACCTGGTCCGCGAGTGGCGTCGGCCCGGTCGGCTTCCGCCAGCCCGAGAGGAGGTCGATCTTGGTGAGCGCGATCGCGAACGGCGTCTTCTCGTGCCGAAGGATCTCGATCGATTCCTTCGTCTGGGGCATGACCCCCTCGCGGACGTCGACCACGAGGATCGCGATGTCCGCGAGCGCGCCGCCCCGGCGCCGCAGCGTCTCGAACGACCGGTGCCCGGGAGTATCGATGAACAGCAGCCCCCGGACGGCCAGCTGGTCGGTGCGCAGGATCCCCTCGCAGAGCCGGCGCACGGTCGGCCCCGGGACCTCGATCGCCCCGATGTGCTGCGTGATCCCGCCGGCCTCCTTCGACGCCCGGACGCTCCCGGCGATCCGATCGAGGAGCGTCGTCTTTCCGTGGTCGACGTGCCCCAGGAGGGAGACGATCGGCTCGCGCAGCGGCTCCACGCGGAGCCGAGCGGCCGAGGGCCCTTAGGTTTTCGGGCGGGCGGGCCCGTCGGCGCCCGCCGCGAGGGCCGACCGGATCTCCTCCGCGGCGGCCTCGGGCGAGACAGGGTTCACCGCGATCCCGACGCCCACCTCAAAGCCGTCCGGTCGGACGAGGCGCGGGAGGACATCGACGTGCCAATGGTACGTCGCCGACTCCGGGCGGCCGCTCGCGAACGACCTCGTGACGAAGTTGTACGACGCGTCGGGAACGATCGCTAGGAGGGCTCGGAGGACCCCGGGGAGAAGCCCCGCGACGCCCCCGAGCTCGGCGTCGGTGGCCTCGGCGAGCGACCCCGAGTGGCGGCGGGGTACGAGCCGGACCTCGTACGGATGCTCCGAGGCGAACGGGGCGTACGCCGTGAGCTCGGCCGTGTCGGCGATGACGCGGGTCGCGGCCCGACGCTCGTCGTCGAGGACCGTCTCGAAGAGGCAGTTGCCGCCCGTCGCGCGCGCGACGCGGGCCGCCGCTTCGGCCTCCTCCGCGAGCCGGGGCGGAACCTCGGCCAGCGCGACGATCTGCGCGTGAGGGTGGAAGAGGGTTCCGCCCGATTCGGGGCCCGAGTTCTCGAACGCGACCAGCGACGCGACCCCGGCCCTCGAGGAGAGAACCCGGAGCCGCGCGCGGACCATCGTCAGGACCTCGTGCGCCCGGTCTCCCCCGAGGAACGGGAAGAGGGGGGCGTGCGCGGGGCTCTCGACCACGACCTCGTGGTAGCCGAACCCGGGCCGGCGGGCGACCCCGGGGTCCGCGACCCCGTCGTGCGGAGTGCCGACGTCGGGCGCGACGGTCGGGAACTTGTTCGGGATCGTGCGGACGGTCCAGCCGGGGCCGTTCGGCGCCCGGCCGGGGGGCCCGTACGCGGCGACCTCGGAAGGGGTCCACGATTCGTGGCCCGCGCAGAACGGGCAGTTCGACGGTGACGACGGGGCGGCCGCCCCGTACTCGTTCGGCCGGGCCGACCGGTTCTCGGCGATGAGGGTCCACCGCCCGGTGATGGGGTCCCGGCGAAACTCCGACACGGGCTATGCCGCCGCATACGTCCCCTCGCTTAAGGCCGCTCGGCGGCCTCTACGCGAGGTCGATGAGGCGGCCCGCCACCAGCGGGACGACGAACTCGGCCGGTTCGATCCCGCCGTGGACCCCGAGCGAGGCGTGCGCCCGTACGGACGCCCCCGGAACCCGGTAGGTGATCGAGGCGGGGCTCGGCACGAGCACGACGAAGTCCCCTAGGCGCTCGACGAGCTCGGGATGGAACGGAGGGGGCCCGAAGAGTCCGGCGTCGACCGCCGAGCGGACGGGCAGGATGCGGTGGCCCGGTGGCAAACGCTCGGCGAGCGCGGTCCGCAGCCGCTCGACCTCGCCGCGTCGGGCGGAGAAGAACCCGGCGCGACGGTCGCCGGTCGGAGGCCGAGCCAGGAGGGTCGCGACCTCGGGCATCGCGTCGATCGCGATCTCGTGCGTCCGGTCCGTTGGGACCTGTCCGTGGTCGCTCGTCAGCAGGACCGTCGTTCGGCGCGCGCGCTCGGCGTCGAGCCCCCGCCGGGCCGCCGCGAGGATGTGCGCGACCTGCGCCGCCTCGAAGGTCGTGAACTCGGGCTTCGGCCCGCGCAGGTGCTGCACCGTGTCGAGCTCGTCCCAGTAGGCGAAGATCAGCGCGGGCGGTGCGGCCCGTCGAAGAAGCTCGGCGAGCCGATGGGCGAAATCGGCGGCCGTGCTGTAGCCGACGTAGTCGGCCCCGTCGTACAACATTCGGGTGAACGCGCTGCCCGCGAACTTGTCGCGCGAGAGCACCGTCCCCTCGATGCCCCGGCGGAAGATCGTCGGGACCCCCGAGATCGAGGCGGGCGACCACTCCGGTCCGGCGAGCGTGTCGGCCGCGGGCACGCCGAGCGGCGACATCCGTAGGATCTCGGCGACGGTCCCGAACGCGGGGAGGTACATTCGGTGCCCGACGACCCCGTGGCGGCCGGGCGGTTCGGCCGACGAGAGGCTCGTGAGCGCGACGGTCGTCGTCGTAGGGAAGACGCCCGTGATCGGGCGCAGTCGATCGCGCCAGGCGACCGGCACCCCGTCGTCGGCCGGGCCGCGACGGAGCGGCTCGAAACCGAGGCCGTCGACCAGGAGCACCACCACCGGGCCCTCCGCGCGTCGTCCCTCGAGCGGGTCGAGGTCGCCGGCGAGGGGCGGAAGGAGCGGGACCCCGGGGGCCGGCTCCCGGCCGAGCGCCCGCACCGCGGAGCTCGCGACGTTCGGCAGGGACCGTCCGCCGTACGCCGGCGTGGGGATCCCGGTCGCCGGACGGACCTCGAGCAACCGCTCGACCTCGCGGTCGATCGACGCCTCGCTCGTCTCCAACGACCGTTTCCTCCCGTGCCGTCTCGCGTACCGACCGGCTTCCCCTACTTATCCTCGGCCGCTGGGGCACGGGTGGGGTACTCGTCGAGCCGGGCCTGACGCCCCGCCCGCTCGCTGAGCCGCTCGACCCTCACCGAAACCGTGCGGACGGGCCGGCGGCGGCCCTGCCGCTCGAGCGTCCAGAGCTCGCGCGCGAGGCGCACCGCCGCGGCCTCGAGCGCGCCCGACCCCTCCTGCGCCGCCGAGAGCGCGCGGCCGTGCTGGGATCGAGTGAAGTCGGACCATCGGAGCGAGACCCCCGCGACGCCGTAGCGCAGGCCCTCGCGTTCGAGCGCCGCGCCGAGGGAGCCCGCGAGCGCCCGCACGGCCGGCTCGACGTCCTCCCAGCGGTCGACGTCGGCGGCGAACGTGTGGTCGGTCGAACGGA
>JAKAVH010000061.1 GCA_021827545.1 Thermoplasmata archaeon | reverse complement strand
AAACCATTTCCTTCCGCTCCCCTTCATGTCTCGGGCGTAGACAGTTGCGCTCCAGCCACGAGTTTCGGTGAGTGGCCCTAACACCCGCTCGAGGCAGATCGGTGCGCCCTACCGACCGAGCGTGGGCCTGCTACCCCCGAGAACTCACTCTGTGCTCGAGCGAGGGTACCCGCGGAACGATAACGTCTAAATAGCGGGGTCCCGCCTCTAAATCGACGAGGACCGCAGCGCCCTCGGGTCGACTAAGAATGGTGATTGGAAAGGCGCGAACCCGCGGTGGCGATCGAAGCGGGCTCGAGCCAGCTTTTCGGGGCCGGCGATGGAACAGGAAGCGGAGGGGTGTGTCGGACGTCGTGGCCACGATCCTCCTGCTTGCCCTCACGGTCACCCTCTTCTCTGCAATTTTCGCGTTCGTAACCTCGTTCCCCCCACCGCCGGCCCAGAACACCCAACAGTTCCAGGCGAATCTGGTGCTGACGTCCAACGGTACGTGGATCACGGGCGTCAACATCACGCACCTCGCGGGCGCGCCGGTTCCGAGCAACGCCCTCATTTACTTCAAGTCGTCCCGAAATCCCGGGCGGTGCCCGTTCATCGCCCCCGCCTCCGTGAGTCAGGGAATCGGTAGCTCGGTGTGGAGCCTCGGCCAGACCTGGAGTCTTCCGTTCAACACGTTCTGTAAGACCTCCTCTTGGGATCCGGTTCCGGACAACATCACCGTCTACGTCGTCAGCCAGGCGAACCTGATCTTTAGCGTGGTCTTGCCGGGACAGCAGCTCATCACTTCGCCCGCGGTGACGTCCACTTGGGTGTCGCCGAATCCGGTGGCGGTCGCGAGGAGCTTCACCGTGTACGCGACGATCACCGGCGCGGTGAATCCGGACTCGGTCTACGTGAACCTCGCGAGTCTCGGGATTCCGGGCCTCTCCACCCCTCAACCCATGACGCTCTCGGAGGGGCAGTGGACCTACGCCGTCAGCTCCGGGGCCCCGAAGGCCGGGTCCTACACGGGCCTTATCAATCTCACCGGTGCCGCGGGCCAGACGGATGTGGCTACCGTGACCATCTCGGTGACGAGCTCGGGTAGTTCCTTCTTCGTGAGCGTAGCCGCGAACCCGACGTCCGGTACGGCACCCCTAACCGTCACGTTCGTCACCTCCCAGAACGGCGGGACTCCGCCGTTCAACTACTCGTGGTCCTTCGGGGACGGGTCCGGTGCGTACACCATGAACCCCACCCACACCTACAGCACGGTCGGAACGTACCTCGCCGGCTTGGTCGTGACGGATAAGAACGGGAACATCTCGTCCGCCTCCGTTTCGATCACGGTGAACCCCTCCACCCCCACGTGCTCGGGCGAGACTGTGGCGGCAAACCGAAGCCAGACGTACTCCTGCTCACTGAACCCGAGCCAGTACATGGTGTTCACCTTCACGGTGAGCCCGCCTCAGTGGTCCAACTCCAACTACGTCAACCTCTACGAGGTCGACAGCACGACAAGCGGATCCCAGCCAGTCTTCAGAATGGGTACGGGCCTAGGGGGGACCCCTAGCTACTCTTCGGCGTCGTTGCAAGGTAGCGGGCCGAATGCCTACATTCCGATCCCCTTGAGCAATCCGAACGCCAATGTCTTCGGAGGCTCGGGAACGTACTGGGTCGTGATCCAGACGGGCGCCGGCGACACCGGCGGCTTCTGTTTCAAGTGGACCCTCTCTGGCTCGCAGCAGCCGAATGGAGGGCCTACGTGTTCGGCTCCCTTCATCGGCGTGCGCGGGTCCGGTGGTAGCGTGAGCTCGAGCGTTTCGTCAAAGGTCCCGTTTGCATCGACGATCGGCGCGGCAGCCCTCCCTCCGGCCGGTCCGTCATGGACCCCGAGCCCGGTGCTGCAGGCACCGAGATCGGTGGAGCACGGCCGGCAGATCCCGTACTTCCCCCCACGTCTCGAGTCACGAGCGGCATAGAAGCACTCTCAATGGGGGAGAGCGCGTCGGGGACGCTTTCCGGTGGGCCGCAAGCAGTCGTGCATCGAGTACTATCGCGATCGGTGGAAGGGAATCTTACCCGGTGGGCGACCACGAAGTGGCGCCCTGGCCGCCCTGCCGGATCGATCCTCGAACCGTCGACTCCAGGAAGATTGACGTGAAGTGATCACGCGGGGGTCGTGAGGGTGGCGCCGCACTTCCAGCAGGTGGTCTCGTTCTCGTAAACCACGGCCGTGCAGCTGGGACAGGTCCTCTCCTTCACCGAGGGAAGTGGCGCGGATGGAGCGCCGGCGGACTTGGAGAGCGGCGGCGGGGCCGGGGCGACGGAGGTGTCGGTACCGCCCGGTCCGCTCGCGGAAGGAACGGGGCCGGCCGCGCGGGCTGCGGCGTCCTTCCGCCGCTGCTCGCGGTTCTTGAAGAGCAGGTAGAGAAGCAGGATGAAGTAATACGGAGCCCCCAGGAAGAGGAAGTCGTCGAAGTACAGGGTCGGAAGGATCGATCCGTACGTGGTCCATTAGCCGCCCACGAGCGGCCCCTCGAGGGCGTTGTACGTGGGATCGCCGACCAGGTTCTGGTAGAAGGCTCGGTGGGTCGTGCTGTTGCTGGTGTACACCCCCATCTGCCAGTCCCAGATCCCGTCGGACGGGATGGTGTGATGGAAGGTCACGGTGAGCGGGGTCGCGTTCAGGGGCTGGTGGAACGTGTAGTTCAGGAGGATGAACGGGTAGCCGGCACTGCACCAGCTCGGTGGGGAGGTCCCGCTCGTTGCCCCGGGACATGTGCTGATGTACAGATTGAGCCAGAGCGGCGTGGAGTTGTTCCCGCTCGGTATTCCCGCACGGTAGAGGGTCACGGTCCAAGTGAAGTTGGTCGAGGTGTCGCCCGTGTACGGCGAGACGCTCGCGTTCTGCAAGAGGGAGGTTCCGCCGGTGCCGGGGATCGTGGCCAGCGAATCGGCCGGCGAGATCGGGGTACGGATATCCTGCGTGATCACGAGCGAGGAGATGGGGGCAACGACGAGGATGACGACGAGGCCCGAGAGCGCAAGGTACCGGGGGCGCTTCAGCCCGGCCCAGATCGGCAGCGCGAGGCCGAACAGGAGGAACGCCGGGATGGCAATGATCGCTTCGACGTAGACGTACACTGCGAAGACGACCAGGATCGTGACGGCGATCAGGAGAACTTTTCCGAGAGGCTTCTGGACGAAATCCCTAAAGCCACGGGTCATCTGTTGCTGCACGGAACGGGAGGGCAGACTTTCCTCCCCTTATAAGTAAATGGCAACGGTTGACCGGCCCGGGGCGACGAAGGGCCGCGTCTACGCCCTGATCGTCCTGGACGGCCTGGGAGATCGCCCGCACCCCGACACGGGCGGGCAGAGCCCGGTCGAGGCCGCGACCACGCCCCATCTCGACCGCCTGTCGGGACTCGGTCGGCGCGGCAGTGTAATGGTCGTGGGCGCGGGGATAGCCCCGGAGTCGGACGCCGGAGTCTTCGCGCTACTGGGCTACGACCCGGTCCACGATTCCCCGGGGCGGGGCGTGCTCGAGGCGCTGGGCGTCGAGGTCCCCCTGGCAACGGGCGACGTCGCGCTCCGTCTCAACTTTGCCACGGCCGAGGGTGACGGGACAATCCTCGATGCCCGGGTCGGCCGCTCGCTCTCCACGGCAGAGGCGAGAGACCTTGCCCGCGGAGTCACCGAGGCCGACCTGCTGGCGGGGCTCGGAATCCGGGCCGAGGTTCGTGCGACGGTCGGGCACCGGGGGGTACTCTGGCTCCACCCGGTGTCGGGCGGCCCCCTCTCGCCGAACATCTCGAACGCCGACCCGTTCTACGAGAAGGTGGGCGGAATGGGCCAAGCCCGGCGCCCCGAACATCCCCGGATCCTCCGGGTCGAACCGCTCGACGGCACCGGCGAGGCCCAGCGCACGGCCGATGCCGTGAACCTCCTGGTTGAGCGCGCCGGAGGGGTGCTCGCCGGGCACCGGGTCAACGCCC
>JAKAVH010000204.1 GCA_021827545.1 Thermoplasmata archaeon | reverse complement strand
GATGAACGCGTTCATTGCCGCGGAGACCGTCCGCTCCTGGCGCCGCGGGGTCGTCGCCGGCCTCGGCGCGATGAGCGCGGATGCGCTCCTCGCGGTCGTCGTCTACTCGCTGTCCGCCTCGGTCGACCTCCACGAGTACGTGCGCGCCGTATACGCGATCGGGGCGGCCGTGCTGACGTACTTCGGCGTACGGCTCCTCCTTCCGCCGACGTCCGCCGAACCCCTCGGGGTCGTCGCGCACGCCCGTACGTACTCGACCGCCCTCGGTCTCGGACTCAGCAATCCGTTCCAGATCCTCTGGTGGCTCACGGCCGGCCTCGCGTTCGCGTACGCGGGCGGGCCCGAGCTGTTTCTCGGGCTGTTCGGAGCGATCCTCATCTGGATCGTAGCGTTTCCGCTTGCGCTCCACGTCGGAACCCACCGGTCCGTGCGCGTTGCCGAGGCCGTGAGGCTGGTCTCGGGCGCGGCGCTCGTCGCCTTCGCGGTCTACTTCGTCGTCCTGGCGGTGTGAGCCGGCGCCGTGGGGTCGTCCCGGCGCAGCCGGTCCGCGTACTGATGCCGGAGCTTCGCCACCTTGGGCGCGATGACCAGCTGACAGTACGCCTTCTCGGGGTTCCGACGGAAGTACTGCCGGTGATAGGCTTCGGCCGGATAGAAGGTCGAAAACCGGACGATCTCGGTGACGATCGGTCGGTTCCAGATCCCGGCCGCCTCGATCTCGTGGAGCACTGTCTCCATCGCGGCCTTCTGCTCCGGGGTCCGGTAAAAGAGCGCCGAGCGGTACTGCGGACCGACGTCGTTTCCCTGGCGATCGCGCGTCGTGGGGTCATGGGTGGTGAAGAAGACGCGCAGCAGATCCCTCAGCCCGAGCTCGTTCGGATCGAACGTGATGTCGATCGCTTCCGCATGGCCGGTGCGGCCGGTGCAGACCTGCTCGTAGGTCGGGTTCGGGACGCGCCCGCCCGCATATCCCGCGACGACCTGCTCGACACCTCGGAGCTCCGAGAACACCGCCTCGGTGCACCAGAAGCAACCACCGGCGACCGTCACCCGCTCGCGGCCGTTGGGCACCGCCGTCCCCGCATCGGGGCCGATCGCTGCCTCGGGTGTCCCGCTCACCGCGCCCCTCCCGTCCGGATCGGACTGACGCCCACCCGGGTTATCTCTTCTGGGGGTACCGGGAACGGTGACCGGGGCGAGACCCGCCCGACGACACTCTCTTACCCGAGAGCCGAGTGGGTCCTCCGTGCGTCCGCACGAGTTCGCCGCCCGCGTCCATGAGCTCGCCGCCCGTCGACAGCCCTTCGCGATGGCGACCGTGGTCCGAACCGAAGGCTCCACGCTCGCGAAGCGGGGGTTCAAGCTCCTGATCTCCCACGACGGTCGGGTCGTCGGGGGTACCTTCGGTGGCGGCTGCCCGGAGGGGCCGATCGTCGAGCTCGCGCTCGCGGCGATGGCGGACGGCGAAAGCCGGGTCGTCCGGATCCACCTGGTCGATGCGGCCGACGCGCTGCGGGGAATGGCCCAGTCGCCGGACAGGGACGAGATCTTCGTCGAGACCGACTGTGGCGGGACCCTCGAGGTGCATATCGAGCCGATGCTGCCCTCCGAGCGGCTGGTCGTGGTCGGCCAGGGGGGCCGGGACGACGTCGAGGAGGCGCTCGTCCGGTTCGGTCGGGCGCTCGATTTCGAGGTGGTCGTCGTCGACCCGAATCCGCAACTCTCGGCCGAACCGGATCGTCTGCTCCGGGCCGGGATTCCCGACCTCGCGGACCTCTCGATCGGGGAGCGGGACTCGATCGTCATCCTCACGAAAGGAGAGCGGGACGTGGCGCTCCTGACCGCGTTCGCCCGCGTTCGGCCCCGCTACGTCGGCCTGCTCGCGAGCCGACACCGGGTCGCGAAGGACCGGGAGGCGCTCGCTTCGGACGGGGTCCCCCGCGAGTTCCTCGACGCGCTCCACGCCCCGATCGGCATCGACATCGGGGCCCGGAGCCCGGCCGAGATCGCGGTCTCGATCCTGGCCGAGGTCATCGCGATTCGGTACGGTCGCGCGCCCGGGTCGCACGGCGGTCCGACGTCGGACGGGCCGACCCACCGAGCGCCGTCCGGCCGCCCTCCGACCGCCTAACGGGGCTTCGGGGTTCGGACGACGAACTGAACTTCCGTGCGGGCGAGCGCGTCGGCGTCGCGCCACGGGTCTCCCCGGTAGACCTCACGGTAGTCGCCGACCGAGCGGATCGTTCCGTCCTTGCGGCGCCAGCGCAGCCAGTCCGAGAGGCCGTGGTAAACGACCTCCGGGGCCACGATCTTGGGATCGAACACGACCCTCGCCACCGTGCCTCCGCGGTAGGTCCGGACGCGCACTTCGCCCTCCGAACGAGCCCGACCGCGGATCTCGAGCGCGACTTCCCACGTCCGCTCCGCGGGTTCCCGAAAGATCCACTTACGGGTGCGGAGCTTTTGGTGGTCCGCCCATCGGACCAGAGCTCCGAACTTCCGGCGGATCTGCGCATCGCTCCACGGCCCCGTCCAACGAAGGGTGGCGACTCGGTACGACGGCGCGCGCTTCAGCTCGAACCGGACGGTCATGTTCGATCGACCTGCGTCCGGGAAGCCCTTAGAGCTCTTGAGTCAACCGCCGGCGCTCTCTGCTTCGAGCTGCTCGCGGGCGCGGTCGAAGAGCGAGTGGGTCTTCTTGTCGACCGTGGTCCGGAGGATCCGCTCCCCCACCGACGCGACCGGGCCGGAGAACGTGAGCTCGCGCGACCAGCGGACCGTCGTGCCCCCGTCGCTCGGCAGGAAAGTGATCACGACGGAGGCATCGAGACCGATCCCGAGGCCGCTCCCGTGGACCTGGGCGACGATGCGGGCGGGACGGTCGAGCTCCCGGTACTCGATCGAGAGGCGGAAGGTGCCTCGGATGAACGCCACGCCGGTCGTCACGGTTCCGGTGAAGTGGGCCGGGTCCTGCACCTCGACCGTGTGAAGGTCGTCCGAGCCGTCGAGAAGGCGTCGGGCATCGACGAACAGGTCGAACGCGGCCTCGGGGCCGCGCCGAACCTGGAACTCTCCGTCGATCTTAACTCCGGGACCCTCGCGCCGAACAATGGTGTCGGCGAATCTCGAACGACCGCCCGCGAATGAACCTTTCCCGGACGGTCGGCGCTAGCGGGGAGAGGGACGAACGGTCGTTCCGCTCCGACCTCGGTACGGGAGGGGGAAGCGCGCGGGGCTGGTCAGCAGGTCGAGCTGGGGCAGGACCGACTTCAGCGCGGCCGTCTCGGGCACGAAGTCGCGCTCCGCCGCGTGGGGGTTCACCCAGACGAGCCGACGGGCCGCCCGGCGCAGCCGCCCGACCTCGCGCGCCAGCGCCTCGGGCTCGCCGAGGTCCCAGCCGTCACTCGCGATCACAACAGTCGTGCTCGGCCGCACGAGTCCGCCCCAGTGCCGTCGGAACTCCGCGAGGCAGTGGGCGATCTGGGTACCTCCTCCCGCCCTCGGGAGTCGGACTTCGAGGTCGGGGAGCGCTCGGGGGTACGGAAGCCCGTGAAAGAGCATCGAGACCTCCTCGATCTCGTGACCGAAAGCGTAGATCCGAGTGCGAGGGATCGCACGCGCGAGCGCGTGCAGGAGAGCGAAGAGGTCGCTCGAGTGCTCGCGCATCGATCCGCTCACATCCCAGAGGACCACGAGGTCCGCCCTCCGGGGGGCCCGGCGCCGACGGACGAGCTCGACCCACTCGCCGCCCGTGCGCATCCCCCGGCGCACCGTCCGCCGAAGGTCGACGCCGCCCTCTGGGGCGTGTTCCCAGCGCCGCCCGGGCAGCGTCGCGACGTGACGGCGGAAGCGTCGCGCGGCATGACCGAGCTTTCGCAGCTCCTCGGCCGGCCGCGCGGAGATTCCGTGGTCCGACGCGGGAGCCGCCCGGCTATAGCGGCCCTCCATCGTCTCGGAGGACTCTTCCCGGTCCGGTAAGCG
>JAKAVH010000046.1 GCA_021827545.1 Thermoplasmata archaeon | reverse complement strand
ACGAGTTTCGCAACCGCGCCTGCTACGAGTTCAACCGCCGCTTGCCGTCGCGGTCGGACGACCGCCACTGCCACCACTGCCGGCACTACCTGACGAGCCGCTGCCCGAGCCTCGAAGAGTTCCTCGACGAAGTGGACGATCTCTCGCCGGAGTAGGAGCCGTCCGTGCGGGCGCTGTTCATCGGCCGATTCCAGCCGTTTCACGCGGGCCATCTCGCCGTGCTCGAGACGATCCGACAACGGCACCCGCACCACTCGGTTCTCCTCGGGATCGGAAGCGCGCAGGCGTCGTACACGTGGGAGAATCCGTTCACGGCCGGGGAGCGGGCCGAGATGATCGGCGCGGCGATCTCCGCCGCCGGGCTGGATCGGATCGAATGGGTACCGATTCCGGATATCCACCAGCATGCCCTCTGGGTGGCGCACGTTCGGGCCCTCGTTCCGGCGTTCGAGCGGGTCGTGACGAACAACCCGTTGACCGCCGAGCTGTTCGGGAGGGACGGCGTGGCCGTCGAGGCGACGGAGTGGGTCGATCGGGCGCGGCTCGAGGGCCGGGCGATTCGCGAGCGGCTCGCGGAGGGCCGCCCGGTCACCGACCGGGTGCCGAAGGCGGTCGCGGATTGGCTCGAGAGCCACCGGGCCGGTGAGCGGCTCCGGATGCTCCGCCGCGCGCCCGAGGTCCCCCGGGAGCGCGACGCGCGATGACGGTTCGGCGCGGCCGGAATCGCGACCGGACGGCGGCCGGGCGTTCGGATCGGCCCGTCGCACCTTCCTCCCGCCGGGGCCTGCGGCCTGCGACGATCGTCGTGCACGGCGGCGATCGGCCGGATTACAACGCAGGGGCGGTCGTCCCGCCGGTGTACTTCACGAGCACGTACCGCTACCCTCGGCGGTACTCCGAGCTCGTCGGTCGGTCGAAGGCGTATCTCTACAGCCGGGAGGAGAACCCGACTCGGGAAGGTCCCGAGCAACTGCTCGCGGAGTTGGAGCACGCGGAACGGGCGCGTCTTTTTTCGAGCGGGATGGGGGCGATTTCGGCGGTCGCCCTGTCGCTCGTCGAGCCGGGGGACGAGGTCGTGGCGCTCGAGGACCTGTACGGCGGCACGCTCGAGCTTTTGCGGTCGTACCTCGCCCCGCGGGGCGTCGGGCTCCGCTGGATCGGACCGGATGAGCTCGCGGAGCCGGACCGGGCGTTCGCCGGCCGATCCGCCCGGCTCCTCTGGCTCGAGTCTCCGACGAACCCGACGCTGCGCGTGATCGACCTCCGACGGTGGTCCCGCGCCGCCCACGCCGTCGGGGCCCTCGTGGTGGTCGACAATACCTTCGCGACGCCGTTGAACCAACGCCCGCTCGAGTTGGGCGCCGACCTCGTAGTGCACAGCGGAACGAAGTACTTGGCGGGGCACTCCGACCTGTTGTGCGGGGCGGTGGCGGGCCCGACCCGCCTTCTCGACCGGATCGACCCGCACTTCACGTTGGGAGCCCCGCTCGACCCGATGAGCGCCTTCCTCCTCCACCGGAGCTTGAAGACCCTCGCGCTTCGCATGGCTCGTCACAACGAGAACGCGCGGACGGTCGCCGGTTGGCTGCGGGAGCAGCCGGCGGTCGCGCGGGTCTTCTATCCGGGGTGGACGGAACCCGGGGACGAACCGTTGGCGGCGCGCCAGATGAGCGGCCGATCGGGGATGGTCTCGTTTTCGCTCCGGGGGGGACGAGACGCCGTCCGCCGCTTCTTGAAGCGGCTCGAGCTCTTCCAAGTCGCGAGCAGCCTCGGAGGCGTCGAGAGCTTGGTGAGTGTCCCCGCCGAGACGTCACACCGCCGGCTATCACGCGAAGAGCTTCTCCGTCGGGGGATCGACGACGGATTCGTCCGGTTGAGTGTCGGCATCGAGGATCCCGCCGACCTGCTCGACGACCTCTCGAACGCGATACGCGCGGCTCGCTGACCGACCGGGAGCGGCCGATCGCCCGGCCGTTGCCGGTAAGTGGCCGATGCCCGTGGTGTGGTGGCCGACTACGACCCCGGCCACCGGGGTCTCCGTCTCTCGTTCCCCCCTACGTACGTCCCCCCTACGTACGTGCCCCGAGCCTCCGGCTTGACCCAGATCCAGTCGTGGCGTCCGCTCGGCGAAACCTGCTAGGTGACATGGCCCGCGGAGGCGTTTCCCGCTGACCCGCCGTAGCGATCCGAAAGGAGAGGAGTCGCCTTCCACGGGAGCCATCCCGCCGGGTTCACGATGGAGGTCGACCGGGCCCACGCGCCCGAGACCCGATAGGCGCCGACACCCCGCCGCTTACCGATATGCACCGCCGGCCGAAATCGACCACGAACGAGCCCGAGAAGCTCTGCGAATTGACGAGCCAGTCCGTCTTGGTCGTGGCGGCCCGACCGCCGCCTTATCCTGACCCCCGCGAGCGGTTCAGCGACGAACGATCACGCCACCCGCCATGGCGACGGCCCGGAGGGGGCGGCGGTGACCGCGCCCTCGCTGCGCCGGCCATCGCAGGGGGAATGCATTTGACCCTGAAATGCCAGTGTCTTGGCGGTAGGTCGTGAGTTCGGGAACGATCCAACCGGCCCCCTGATCTTCAGCCCGGGAAGGCGGCCGACCGATCGAACGGGTCGAGAGCAAAGCCCAAGAAGCCGACCTCCTCCTCGCGTGAGCAGGCCGCTGTAGCTCAGCTGGCAGAGCAGCTGATTCGTAATCAGCAGGTCGGGGGTTCAAGTCCCTCCAGCGGCTCTTAACTTAGAAGTTTCCCGCCTCGCTCTCGAGCGTGCTCTGCGACCGGTGGAATGACTCGTGCCCCGACAAGACGCCATCGCCCTCTGGCCGCCGTCCCGTAGAGGAGGCAGCGGGCCGGGTGCCGGTTCCTGCCCGGCTGTAAAATCGTCCCGGGTCCTCAACCCGGTATCGCGATCTGTTCAACCCGGACTGCCCGCGCCGTTTCCCCCGGGCGAGCGCCTCGGATCACGAATCCCGGACGACGCGGCGGGAGGTGAGGCTGGTGTAGGAGCCTCGGTTCGCGACCGGGATCAAGCCCTCCACCGTGCGGGGTGCTTTGTCCGGGAACGGCTCCGACTGGAATCCCGCCTCCTCTGGTCTCGATCGACGCGGCAGGGTTGGGTATCCCGGTCCTCACTGGGCGGGGGGGCGGCGAACGTCGCGCGAGGGTCGACCGGCTCAGTTAAAGTACTGGCGGACCGCCACCAGGTAGATCAGTACGATGACCATAAGCGCCAGCCCGGCGAGAATGGAGTACTGCGAAGTGTTGGTGGCATAGTTGTACGCCACAACCGCGACGTCGGCGACCGCGAAGATGATCGAGACCACCCAGGCCCAGAAGTTGAGGCGCCAAAGCCCCACCGCGAGGGCCAGATAGATCGCGCCCTCAACGGCGAGGATCGTAAGGCCCACGGTCGCGCTGATCTTGTAGGGGGCGAATACGTCTCCTACATTCACGAGACCCGCCAATACGGTAACGGCCCCCAGCACGCCCACTACGAGGAACAATGCGCCCACGAGGCCGGTGAGTATCGAGATAATCGATACTCCCAGCGGCCGGTTCGCTTTCGTGGCCTGTGCCGTGGCTGTCGTGGCTGCCATGGCTGCCGGCATGTTTTCTCACATATAATGATTTTTATGCGCAAAGTGGGTTTCGCGAGCCAAAGACCAGTTCACCCTGAAGGGACGGGAGTTGACCGGTCTCCGTGCCCGGGAAGGAGAGAGGGGAGGTCGGCGCGTACAGCGGCTTTCGTCTCCGGAGCCTTCGCCGCCGCGAGGGGGCGGACCGACGGATTGGGTGGCTCATTGGATTAGCCCAGGGACCCGCCGATCCCTTTGAAACCGTAAACCCGATGGCCGGTCAATCGGGGGAACTGTTCGGTAGCTCCCGAACCTCCATCAGCGATGGCGCCAGGGTGGGATCGTGCCTCGCCTCACCCCGGCCGGCCTTCGGCACGTTCCCCGCGTCCTCCGGCCACGGATGGCC
>JAKAVH010000252.1 GCA_021827545.1 Thermoplasmata archaeon | reverse complement strand
GTACGGCTGAGCCGCGGAACCGGCGCTCGCGGTCGGACCTCCGGGCGCGGGCGTAGCTCTCGATCCCCCGAGCACAGCCCCGCGGCCCCACTGCATGCACCGGGTGGCCTCCCGGACGCCGTACGGCGCCGGGGCTGCCCGGGGAGTCCTCTACGCAGAAAAGAAGGCCCGGAAGGGGTTCGGCGAGCGAGCGGCGCCCTCGGCCCTACTCGTCGTCTTCGTCCGCGTCCTCGCTCGGGCGCTTCCCGCCGCCTCGCTCGAGGCCCGATCGGCCCGACGAGCGCGGCGTACTGGTGCGGCGCGAGCGGCGGCGATAGTAGACGATGATCAGACCCAGCACCACGACGACGGCGACCCCGATCGCGACGTACTCCAGGAGCTGCGTGGTCGGGTTCGGGCTCACGGTGATCGATGTGGACGCGAGGTTCGACGTGGACGTCCCCGTGAACTGGTTCGCCGCCGAGATGTTCGCGTAGAGCACGAAGTTCCCGGTTGCGACCGGCGACCACGTGATGACTGCCCGGACCGTCTGATTGTACGGCAGGCTCGCGAGCGTGCCCGTCGCCATCGCGACCGTGTTCACCACGCCGGGCGAGGTGTAGTTATAGAACTTCACCGAGCCGGGGGTCCCCGCGATGTAGCTGCGGCTCGTCCCGCCGGGGCTCGTCGTGTAGAACGCGACCTGAACGTTGCTCGCGACCGACTTCGTCCCGACCCCGGTCGTGACGTTCACCCAGATGGTGTACGACGTGCCCGCGGTGAGCTTGGAGGGCGCGGTGAGGTTCGTCGCCGACATCACCGGGGTGGTGGTCGTGTTCGCCGAGACGGTGAGCGACTGGGTCGCGTAGCCGGTGTTGCCGTTGAGATCGGTGACGGTCAGGTTCACCGTGTAGGCCGTCGCGGACACCGCGAGCCAAGCGCTCGGGTACGGCCGGACCGTCGAGGCATTGAACCCCAGGTGGACCGTCGAGATCGCCGAGTTCGTGATCAGCCAGTAGTAGTGGGCGATCGATCCGTTGTGCGGGTCCGTCGCGTTCGCACCGTTCAATTGGACGAGCGCCGAGAGATTCGACAGCGCGATGATCCCCTTCCCCGAGATCGGCTGGCCCGCCGAGTTGAGGACCTGGAACGCCGAGACCGGCTTCTCCGTGTCGTTGACCAGGACCGTGAGCCGGGTGGACGCCGACTGCCCCGTGGCCGACCAGACGGTCAGCGTGAGGGTGTACTGCCAGCCCTTGAACGGGACCGCCGTCCCGTTGACGTTCCCGCTCGAGAGGTACGACCCCGCGCCGAGGAACTGGACGCTCCAGTTGGAGAACGGTACGTACGAGCTGCCCTGCGAGGCCGAGAAGTTCGCCGTCTGCTGGAAGCCGCCCGAGCTCGTGAGCGAGTACGAGGCGACCGAGATGTTCCCCGGGATCGGCGCCGTCGGCGTGATCTTCGCGGAGCTCGGTGTGGCGTTGAACTGCAGCGTCGTCCCCCAGTCGACGAAGAGGTACGTCGTGCTGCCGGCGGTGCGCACCTGCGCCGCGGTCGCGTTATTCGCGAGGCCCGCGGTGACGGGACCGGAGCCGACCCAGACGTGGAAGGTCGTGGCGTTCGTGAGCCCGCCCGAGCTCGTGACCGTCAGCGTCCCCGTGTAGGGGCTCGAGTTCGGCACGGATCCGCTCGCCGACGTGTAGGTGTGGTTGACGGTCGGGGTGCTCGTGGTCGCACTCGTCCCGTCCCCGAAGGTCCAGGCAAACCGGGTGCCGTTCGTGCCGGCCGGGTAGAGCGAGTTCAGCGCACTGAACGTCACGTTCTGGTTGACGCCGACCTGGACCGTGTAGTTCCCGTTCGTCGAGTCGAACACGTTGTGGTTCGAGAACGTGAAGTCGCTCACGGTGGCGTTGACGAGCGCGGTCAGGGCCGCGTACTTCACGATCGTGAAGGACGCAGAGCCGCCGGCGGTCGCGCTCGGAAGTGCCGAGAGCGTGAAGCGGGTCCACGTGTCGTTCGCTCCGGCCGGGGAGAGTCGGGAGTCCGCCGGAACGGCGGAGCCGGCCTTTAGAACGAAGCCCGCCGGAAGAACGAGCGTGTAGTTGTAGACGTCTCCGTTGCTCGTGGGGTGCCGGAAGTTGAACGAGATCGTGTACGACGAGCTGTTCTTCGCCAGCGTGCCGTTGAGTCCGTAGGTCTCCGACCAGGAGAACGACAGCGTCGCGGGGCTGGTGAGGTCGCAGTTGCCGCTGCAGGTCGACGACGCCGACGAGAGGTTCTGGCGGGAGGTCGGGCCGAAGAACGGGGTACCGTTGACCGCGGTTCCCGCCTGGAAGGCTGGGAAGAACGGACCGGTGGAGTTCTCCCACGCGTAGATCGCGCCGAGGTCGGAGCTCGGGAACGTGAGCGAGTGCGCGAAGTCGAGGCCGAGCTGGCCCCAGAGCTGACCGACGGTCGCATTGGGGAGGTTCGGGAACGTCGAGTCGTTGCCGAGCTGAGCGATCGTCTGCACGACCAGGCTCCCCTTCCCCGTCTGGACGTTAATGCCCGAGAAGTCGAGGGTCGTGTTGTAGACCCCGAGCTGGCCCGGCGTGACGGTCGGGAGCTCGAGGTTCTGCGTGAACGGTCCCGACCCGCTGGCGACGCTGTGCGTGAAGTTCCGCGTGGAGTAGCCGGCGGCGGAAAGGACCACGTTGAACGTCTGCGCCGCGTTCGTCGCGAAGTTCGGGTACGTCCCGAGCTGGTAGTACCCTCCCGAGGGCGTCGCCATGGAATAGAGGTAGCCGTTCGTCGCGTCGAAGAGCGTGGCGTTCCCGGGGCTCAGCACCCGGCTCCCGGAGGTGGTCTCCATCGCTCCCGAGATCAGGTAGCTCAGGATATCCGGGTTCACGGCGGGCGGCGTCGGGCTCGAGATCGTCACCTGGGTCTCGTTCTGGTACTGGGGGGCGGGCCCGGGCAGCGTCGACTGCAGGACCCAGGTCCCCTTCGGGACCTTCAGGCTGTAGGCGCCGGTGGTCGCGTTGCTCTTGGTGACGGAGAGGACGAAGTCGTTGTAGACCGGGGCGAGCAGGCGGACGGTGGCTCCGAGCGCCGGGCTTCCCTCGTAGTTCACGGTCCCCGAGAGGGTCGCGGGATACCCGAGCGCCTGGGTGTTGTTGATGCTGGCAGAGAACGTCGGGCTGGTGAGCTGGCTCGCGCTGAAGAAGTTGAAGACCGGGTCCTGGGACTGCGGCAGGATCGCGCACGGCGAGCAGCCGGCGAACGACTGGTTCCCCTGCGGAGGCACCCAAAGGCCCCAGTAGCCGGGACCGAGCGCACCCGAAGTGCTCGTGCTCGTGAAGGTGAACTGGCCGCCGTTCCCGAACGTCGTGGTCGTGTAGACCGTTCCGGTCGCCCGAGAGACCAGATCGACCTGCACGCCGTTGGGGACAGGCGCCCCTCCGGGCTGGGCGACGATACCGGTCAACGTATAGCTCGGGGAGGCCCCAAGGACGCCCGGCAACGTGGTCAACGTGCTCGCGAGCACGACCACGACCAGCGCCCAGAGGGCCACGCGGTACACGACGCGGGCCACCTCGTTCACTTCTCCTTACGGTGTCCCCCTATCGGGGGGCGGCGCGCCGAACCTTGCCTCACTACTTATAGCTTGCTTCACGGGCGCGGCGACCCACCGCGTCGCTCCCGTTCTTACCGGTAGATGGCCTCGACCGGCTCCTCGCGACGGCGCGACGTCCGCTCCCGCACGAGCCGCTTCTCGAACTCCTCGTAGAAGCGAAGGCTTTCCGGCTCGCACGAGGCCCGGACCTGCTTGAGCGCCGCGTCAAAGTGCGCTCGGGTCACCTTCGCCGCCCGGGCGTTGTCGCGGATCGCCGTGAGGCCCGCCTCGCGGCAGAGCGCGGCGATGTCGCTCCCGACATAGCCCTCGGTGCGCACCGCGAGGTTGTCGAGGTCGACGTCGTCCGCGAGCGGCATGCGCTTCGAGTGGACCTTGAGGATCTCGAGCCGACCGGCGAC
>JAKAVH010000223.1 GCA_021827545.1 Thermoplasmata archaeon | reverse complement strand
AGAAGGAGTTAGACGCCCGTGCTGGGATTCGAACCCAGGTCTGAGGCTCCGCAGGCCTCTAGGATAATCCATTGCAGCGAGCCGGGGGGATTGCCCCGGACCCGTAGCTACCCCACACGGGCATCCGAAGTGGTGGACCTACCGGGCGCGCCGAGGATGGTCCGGTATAAAAGGCCGGACCCGACGGGAGAGCGGCCGCCCGACGCTTTATTACCGGGGACGCCTCCCCGCGGCAGGGGGAAGCGCGGGGGCACGATCGATGTCGGTCCGTGATGCCGTAGATCCCTGGGAAGCGCTGCGGGGCCTCCCGATGGGCCAGCGGATCGAGCTTTCGGACGGCCGAGGTGGAGTCTTCGTCGGGAGCGTCGTGCCGCGCCACGAGCTCTCGGGAGAACGGATCCTGATCTTGAAGCTCGAAAGCGGGTACAACGTCGGGGTCCGGGTCGGGGCCGAGGCCTCCTACCGGCTGCTCGAGCCGACGCCTACTCCGGAACGAAGGGCCGAGCCCCGATCGCCCGCGGAGGGTGGACCGCACGCGGCCGGCCGCTGGATCACCTTGCTCGCCACCGGAGGAACGATCGCTTCCCGTATCGACTACGAGACCGGGGGGGTGCGTCCGGTTCGCGAGGAGCGGGAGATCCTCGCCTTCTATCCGGACCTCGGGAAGAGCGGTCGAGTTCGGATCGTTCCGGTCTTCGATCGCTTGAGCGAAGACTTCGTGCCGGCCGACTGGGCAACGCTCGCCGAGAAGGTCGTCGACGCGTTCCGGGACGGGGCCGAGGGGATCGTCATCCCTCACGGGACCGATACGCTGGGATTTACCGCGGCCGCGCTCAGCTTCCTCGTGCGCGACCTGCCCGGACCGGTCGTGCTGGTCGGTGCCCAGCGCTCCCCCGATCGCCCCTCCTCGGACGGCTCGAGCAATCTCGCCGCAGCGGCGGCCGTTGCCCGCGACCGCCGAATCGGGGAAGTGGTGGTGGTGATGCACGCCGGCCTCTCCGATACCCGCTTCGCGATCCACCGCGGTACGTGGGTGCGCAAGATGCACTCAAGCCGGAGGGATGCCTTCGAGAGCCGGAACGGGCCCGTGCTCGGCGAGGTCGAGAACGGGGAGGTCCACCTGAGCGGTCCGGTGCGTTCGGCGGCAGCGGGTCCCGCGAGGGCAGAGCTGCCGCTCGACGATCGCGCCGGTCTCCTCTGGTTCTATCCCGGGCTGGACCCCCATCGCGCGGAGGAGTTCGTCCGACCGCTTCGCGGGGTGATCCTCGCGGGCACCGGCCTCGGACATGTCGCGTTGCGCCACCTTGGCTGGATCCGCGCCGCGACGGCGCGGGGGATCCTTGTCGGGATGACGACCCAGTGCCTCGCCGGAGATTCGGACCCGTATGTCTACGCCACGGGCCGCGACCTCTTGCGGGCGGGCGTGCTCTACCTCGGCGACCTTCTGCCCGAGACGGCGTACGCGAAGCTGGTCTGGGCGCTCGGGCGGTCGAACGACCCGGCCGAAGTGACCCGCCTCATGCGCGAGGACCAGGTCGGCGAGTCCCCGGGTCGCCACCCCGCGCGGGGGGAGCCGGCATGAAGGCCGGCCTCGAGGTCCACCAGCAGCTCTCGCTCTCGAAGCTGTTCTGCGCCTGCCCCTCCGAGCTCTCCGAGGAGGTCCTCGGTACCGTCGTGCGGCGGCTTCGTCCGGCGGGTGGAGAAGATCGCGCGATCGATGCGGCCGCGGCCTTCCAGGCTTCCCGGGAGCTGCGTTACCGGTACGAGGTCGTTCCGTCGAGCTGTCTCGTAGAGCTCGACGAGGAGCCTCCCCATCCTTTGAACCCCGCGGCGCTCGATACGGCGCTTGCGCTCGCGCTCCTCTTGAACGCTCGACCGGTCGACGAGATCACGGTCATGCGCAAGATCGTAGTCGACGGTTCGAACACCTCGGGATTCCAACGGACCGCGCTCATCGCGACCGATGGCCATCTCGACGTGGACGGGCGCCGGATCTCCATCCTTTCCGTGTGCCTCGAGGAGGATGCGGCACGCAAGGTCCGCGAGAGTGGCGAAGAGGTTACCTACCGTCTCGATCGACTCGGGATCCCGCTCGTCGAGATCGCGACCGGGCCCGAGATCTCCACGGGACGCGAGGCCCGCGCGGTCGCCCAGGAGATCGGGGCGCTCCTGCGAGCGACCCGGCGGGTGCGCCGAGGCATCGGGACGATCCGGGAGGACCTCAACGTCTCCGCGGACGGTGGTCACCGTATCGAGATCAAGGGGGTCCAGGAGCTCAACAAGATCCAGGAGTACGTCGACCGCGAGGTCGCCCGGCAGCGTCTCCTCCTCGAGATCCGGGACGAACTCGCCCGCCGGTCCGCCCCGCCGCCCGACGGCCGACCGGTCGACCTGACCGGGCTTGTCGACGACATCACGAGCGGGCCGCTCGCCGGCGCCGGGAAAGGTTCGACCGTGGTGCTCGCCCTCGCCCTTCCCGGATTCGACGGGCTCCTCCGCTCGCCCGCCGGGACCGAGGAGCGGCTTGGACGGGAGCTCGCCGACCAGGCCCGGGCGCTGGGGGTCCGGGGGCTCCTTCACTCGGACGAGCTCCCCGCGCACGGAATCACGGAGGAGCGGGTCCGGGAGATCCGGGCCCGCCTGATGCTCGGAGCCGGCGATGCGTTCGTGCTCGTGTCGGAGCGGTCGAGGGATCGGGCCGAGCTCGTCCTCCGGCGGGTCGCCCAACGGGCCAATGCGGCGCGGTCGGGAGTTCCCGGGGAGACCCGGGACCCCCTCGCGGAGGGCCGGAGCCGCTACTCCCGACCGCTTCCCGGCCGCGACCGGATGTACCCCGAGACCGACATCCCGCCGATCCCGATCGGCAGGGATCGGATCCGGTCCGTCGAGCGCTCGCTGCCCGAGCGCCCGGAGGCGCGCCGCGCCCGCCTGGCCCGGGAGCACGGGCTGGACCCCGAGGTGGTCCGGCAGATCGTCTACAGCGAGGACGAGGAGCCGTTCGAGGAGCTCACCGCGCACGGCCACGCTCCCGCGCTCGTGGCCCGCCTCCTCCTCCACGAACTCCCGTCGGTCACTCGCCCGGAGGGAAGCGGACCCTTCGCGCTCGAACCGGTAACGCTCGACGCCTTGCTCACCGCGGTCGAGTCGGGCCGATTTGCGAAAGAGGGGATCCCGGCCGTCCTGTCGGCGCTCGCCGCCGGGGCGCCCGACCTCGATACCGCGGTCGAGCGCTCGGGGCTCTCGGGATTCCGGGCCGAGGAGCTGGCGGCGCTGGTCGACCGGGTCGTTCGGGCGAACGAGGAGCTCGTCCGCCGCCGGGGCAAGGAGGCGTTCTCGGCGCTGATGGGCGACGTGATGCGAGAGGTTCGGGGCCGCCGCGACGGAAAGGAGGTCGCCGATGCGCTCCGCGCAGCGATCGCGCGGATCGCCGACGGCGAGGCGCCACCCACCGGCACCGGATCATGAGCCGGTCCCGGGTCGACCGGAGGTTCCGGAGCCGGCCCCACGGCCCTACCGAGTTCCGCGCGGTGGTCACGGACGTGGACGGGACGCTTACCGACTCGAGCCGACGCCTCGACCTCGAGGCGCTCCGCTGCGTCCGAGCGCTCGAGGACCGCGGCGTGCCCGTCCTCCTTGCGACCGGCAACGTCCTTCCGATCGCCCTCGCTCTCTACCGGTCGCTCGGTCTCTCGGGACCGATCGTGGCCGAGAATGGCGGGATCCTCTACCGGCGGGACGGCTTGGGCCGGGACGTCGTCGAGCGGCTCGCCGATCCGGCCCCGGCCCGCCGGGCCTATCGAAGTCTCCGCGCCGGGGGGATCCCGGTGCGGCGTCTCTTCACCGACCGATGGCGCGAGAGCGAGGTCGCGCTCGAGCCGACGGTCGCCGCCGCCCGGATCCGTCGCGCCCTCAAGGGCTGCCCGGTCGAAGTGGAGTCGACCGGATTCGCGATCCACCTCATGGAACGGGGCGCCGGCAAGCTTCCGGCGCTGGTGCCCAACATCGGCCACC
>JAKAVH010000097.1 GCA_021827545.1 Thermoplasmata archaeon | reverse complement strand
ACGACGTGCTCGAGTTCGTCGGCCTCGCGGAGCAACGGTACCGCCGCATCGGAGAGTACTCGGTCGGGATGCGCCAGCGGGTCAAGCTCGCGCAGGCGATCGTGCACGACCCCGAGCTCTGCTTCCTCGACGAGCCGACCTCGGGTCTCGACCCTCACGGACGGGAGGAGATGCTGAACCTCCTGCGGTCCCTCTCGAAGCTCGGCCACCGGAGTTTCGTCCTCTCCACGCACCTCCTCCCCGACACCGAGCGCCTCTGCGACCAGATGCTCCTGCTCGACAGCGGCCGTAAGCTCGCCGCCGGGTCGGTCTCCGACCTGCTTTCCGGCCACAACTCCGAGACCGTCGTGCGGGTCAAGGGCGACGCGGCCCCGTTCCTGGCCGCCCTCTCGTCGAAAGGTCTCGAGCCGCGGTGGGAGGAGGGGGAGGTCCGGGTGACCCTGCGGGACGGGGAGACCCGGCCGGTCTTCGAGGCGGCGGTCGAGAGCGGGGTCGAGCTCCGGCACCTTGGGCGGTCGACCGCCACGATCGAGGAGCTCTTCCTCGCGCGCGTCCGCGAGGAATTGACGCGGAGAGCCCCGTGACGATCAGCGCTCCTCGCTACGGGTCGACCTCCTCCGAACGTCTCGGTCGGACCCGACGGGTCCTCGCGATCGTTCGCCGGGAGCTCCGACGCCGGGCGGGCTGGGGAACGGTTGCCGCGGTCGCCCTCGCGTTCGTCAGCGTCGCCGCGGTGGTGATCGTCGACGCGGAGTTCGCTTCGCTCACCCGCACGCTCCGCCTGACCACGCTCGAGGCGCCGTTCGAGTCCCCGATCTGGCCGCTCCTCCTTCTCCTGGTCGCGACGTCCGCCGGCGCGGGCGCGCTGGCCGAGGACGCGGGGAACCGCTCGATCGTCCTCTACCTCTCCCGACCGATCCGCCTCCTCGACTACGTCGGCGCGAAGGCGATCGCCTGCGGGACCTGGATCCTGATCGCGGCCGCGGGCCCCCCGCTGACCGCGGTGCTGATCCTGACGCTCCTCGGCGTGGTCCCGACCTCGATCGCGGTCTCCGCGGCCCTCGGCTACCTCGCGGTCGGTCTCCTCGCCACGATCTTCCTGACGGGCGTCGCGCTCTCGCTCTCCTCGCTGACGTCACGCCCGCTCTACGCCGGCGTCGGGATCTTCGGGGTCGTCCTGTCGCTCTTCATCGGCGCGGCCGCCGTCGCGGCGATCACCGGCAATCTCTACGTCCCCTACGCGAGCCCGGTGACGCTGTTGCGCAGCGTCGGTATCGGGGTCTTCGGCGGACCGTCGACGCCCGAGACGGACCCGGCCACTTCGGCGGCGGTGCTCGCGATCGCGGGCGCGGTCCTCGGGGCGTTCGCGGCTTGGCGGGCCTCGCGGGTCGAGGTGGTGAGCGAATGACCACCGGGGTCGTCGAGGCCCAAGAGCTCACGAAGCGTTACGGCGAGGTCCTCGGACTGAACCGGTTCACGTCCTCGATCACCGGAGGGATCACCGGCCTCGTCGGCCCGAACGGCGCCGGGAAGTCCACCCTGTTCCGTCTGCTCGCGGGCCAGCTCAAGGCCGATGCCGGGACGCTCACGCTCCTCGGGCACCCGGCCTGGGGGGAGGGAGAGTTCCGCCGGCATGTCGGCTACTGCCCCGAGCACAGCGCGCTCTACGAAGGGCTCACGGGGGAGGCGTTCGTCACGACGCTGCTGCGCGTCGACGGCTTCTCCCGCGCCGAGGCGGAGGAGCGCGCCCTCCGGGCGATCGAGACCGTCGGGCTCACGGAGGCGCGCGGCCGTCGCCTTCGCACGTACAGCAAGGGGATGCGGCAACGGGTCAAGATCGCCCAGTCGATCGCCCACGACCCCGAGCTCATCCTCCTCGACGAGCCGCTCAACGGCGTCGACCCCGTGGGGCGATCGACGCTCACCGAGCTCCTCGAGACCCTGCAGAAGGCCGGACGTCACATCGTCGTGAGCTCGCACGTTCTCTACGAGGTCGAACGCCTCACCGACCAGATCATCATGATCTCGAACGGCCGAGCGCTCGCCCAGGGCGACCTTCACCGGATCCGCGCCCTCATCGACGCGCACCCGCACGTGATCGACCTCGAGACGGGGAACCCGAGGACCGTCGCCCGCTTTCTGGGCGAGTGGGACCACGTGACCGCGATCGAGTTCCCCGGACCGGGGCGACTGAGGGTCCGTTGCCGGGCGCCCGAGGAGTTCTACCGGGCGCTCCCCCCGCTGGTCGTCCGCGAACGGCTCGATATCCGGTCGCTCACGAGCGCGGACGACAACCTCGACGCGGTCTTCCGGTACCTGTCCGAGGGGGGGAGATGAGCGGCGAGCTCTCGCGCCTCGGCACGATCGCCGCGCTCTCGTTCCGCGGCAGCCTCGCCGGCCTCCGGGTCGTCGGGCTCACGGCCTTCGCGGCGATCCCGAGCCTCATCGTGCTGGCCCTCGTCTCCGCTCGACCGCCGTCCGGCACGCTCGCGAACGCCGCGCTCGGGCTCTTCCCGAGCCTTACGCTGCCCATCGTCGTGATGGTGATCGTCCTCGTGATCTCGATCGCCCAGTTCCGCAACGAGATCGACAACGAGACCCTCGTCTACCTCTCCGATCGCTCGGTCCGGCGACCGACCATCGTGGTCGGAAAGTACCTCGGGGCCCTCGGGGCGTCGCTCGTTTTGGTCGTGCCGGCGTCCCTCCTCCCGCTCGCGATCGCGACCGTGGGGGGAGGCACGCCGTACCCCGCGGCCGTCCCGGCGGCCACCGCGGTCGCGGCCGCCCTCGCGGCGGTCGCCTACGTGGGGTTCTTCCTGTTCCTGGGCCTCGTGAGCCGGTCGGCCCTCGTCATCGGCCTCCTCTTCGGCTTCCTCTGGGAGGAGCTGCTCCCTCTCCTGCCGGGCCACGTGCCCCAGTTGACGCTGATCTACTACCTGCGCAGCTACCTCTCGGGCACGCTGATGAGCGGCCCGCTCTCCGGGTATCCGACCACGACGCCGGCGACGTCCGCGGTCGCCGTCCTGCTCGCGGTCGCGGTCGCTTTCGTCCTCGCCGGTGCGGCCGTGTTCCGCTACCTCGAGACCGCGCCCGAACGTACCTCGGCCTAGGCCCGGCGAGCGATCCGGGGCCTGCCCCGCGCGCGAGAGGGTCTACGGGCCGGCCGCCTTGCGCATCGACTTGCGCGTCGCGTCGACCACGCGGAAGATCCATCCCCCGACGATCAGCAGAAGACCGAACCCGGTCAGGACGAAGAACGTCTCGAGGTCGCCCTGGTACGTCGCGAAACTCCCGCCCGAACCGGTCTGGCCCACGGCCGCGGAACCGAACAGGAAGCCGATGAAGGCAAGCAGCGCGCCGATGCCCGTCACCAGGAGGCCAAGGTCGAGCCACGCCGGCATCTTTACGGGCATCGACGGTCCCGCCGGAGACGCGGAAGCCGTACCCACGGCCGCCGTACCCGCCGCCGCGGGGACCGACGTGGGCGCTGTCGCGGACGGGGAGGCCACCGGGGTTCCGCAGGCCGAACAGAAGAGGGCGCCCGGGGCCAGGGATCCCCCACATCGGGAACAATACGACGGGGACGTCATGGTTACCTCGGTAGGGAACGGACGGTCATCGGCCATAAACCTTCCCCAAACGGCGAGAGGTGCGGTACCGCGAAATTACCCGCTCTCAGAGGATAGTCCGCTCGGGGTGACGGCGCGCTCCCGACCCGAAGCGCACGGGATGCTCCGGGAACCGGCCCTCCGCCTTCGGAACCTTCGCTGGGCCCACCGAAAGAGACCCGCCGCTCGCCAGCGGGCGGGACGGCGCGCCCGACGGGTGTGCGGTGAGTTCCCCGCCTCGAAGGGGAGGTTCGACCGGGTCTCCCGGCCGATCGGCCCGTGGAGGCGGACGCTCCGCGCGCCCGGAACGTGTCGGTCTCCGACGTACGCGGGGGAACTCCCTCCGATCAGCGGCGCCGTCGGGACCCGCGGCCGCCTCGGAGCTCGGCCTCGAGCGCCGGCCC
>JAKAVH010000094.1 GCA_021827545.1 Thermoplasmata archaeon | reverse complement strand
TTCCGCACGCTCGGTCGCCCAAGATCGCTGCTGGACACATGGTTCTCGTTCTCTCCTTGCTCGGTTCAATCCAACAGGGGTCGCGGCCCGCGCCCTCCCTCCCCCGGTCCGGCACCGATCGGTGCCGGGCGGGGTCGGAGCGAAGGCTCGCCCCCCATCGAATCGTGATCGGAGACGAAGGTCCCCTCCGTCCCTCCGAGGTCCACCGGAATCCCGTACCCGAGGGGAAGGTCGAGGACGGACGGCCGCGGGATCCCATCGAACGCGCCGGGCGCCTCCTGGCGCAGGCGCAGGACCTCGGCCCCGACGAGCCCGAGGCTGCGCTCGGCCCGGACGAGCCGGGCCTCGAGCCGGCCCACGGCCGCCGCGAGCTCCCTCGGACCGGGCGTCGAGGGGAGGACCGGGACCGTCTTCGCGGGCCCGCTCGCCGACGCGGGCTCGGCGGGGAGGATGCGGTGGAGCTGGGTGAAGCTGAGCCGCCGGACGATAAGCCCCCACCCGACCAGGTCCGCGGCGACCGACGCCTCGACCTCGGCGGCGAGATGATCCCAGTCCGGCTCGCCGTCCCCCGGTCCTAAGCGGGCGAGCAGTCCCGGCACCACGTCTTCGACCGCCCGTCGGACGATCGCGCGGACCTCGTCCTCGCTGCGGCCGAGCAAGTTCTCGGCCGCGGTCGCGAGGAGCGCGGGCTCGGCGGGTATCTTCGCTTCGATCGCGAGGCGGGCCTCCCAGCCGGTGGCGTGGATCCCCTCGAGGGCGTGCACGGTGCGTACGGGGACGTCCACGGCCACCGGGTCGAGGGAGAGGTGGCCCACTCCCTTTTCCCAGGGCGCCACGAACGCTCCGCCACCGACCACGACGCGCGGCGAACGCACTTCGATCCCCTCGGCCCGGCCCACGAGGTCGCGGCGGCGCGCCGGGGCCCGCCGCCCGTAGAGGACAAGGGCCCGGTTTGGGGGAACGGCCAGATAGCATCGGGCGTAGAGCGCATAGAGCGCGATTCCCACGGTCGCCGCGACCGCGGACGAGGCCAGGAGCGGAAACGCTAGGTCTGGGATCCCCATGCTCCGCCCTGCCGAGGACCGAACGGCGCGCGACGCACGGCAAACGTGTCGCGCTCCGGTGGCCAGCCGTCGACCCGGGCGGGGCTAGCGATCTCAACCGACTCTGCCGAAAAATCGCCGAACGAAGGGTGGCCCGACGTCCCCGAACCCTGTCGATGCGTGCGGGTCAATCGTTCCCCCTCCCTTTCGGCCGGCTCCCGCGTGACGCGGGGTCCGTGGACGTTGATACGCATGGATGGGGATAAAAACCTGCTGTTGGGACCCGGACTCCGGACGTGTCGCGCCCCGGTCCTGAGCCCGCACCGAACCGAACCGGCGGTGGCGGTACCCCCGGGAGAAGCTGTCCCGGGCGGCGCCATCGGGTGGTCCCCGGGCCTTCCGGCTGGACGAGGGGCCGAACCGACCTTCGGCCTCCCCGCGTTCTCCCGACCCCATCGGACCGATGGGTCAAAGGAACAGCGCGATCGACCCGCCGAATCCCCCGACCCCGTTGAGGATGAGGAATCCCTGCAATCCGACCGGCCCGCTCACCAGGCCGATCAGGGTCACCAGCACCAGGGAGTCCCCGACCTCGATCGGCTGGGTGCCTCCGCTCGACCAGAGTCCTGTCGCCACGTTGTACGTCGAGATCGTTCGCCCGTCGGCCGTGACGGCCGTAAGGTTCCACCCCGAAGAGACCGTCGCACCGACGCTGTTCTGGAGCTGGGCCGAGAGGTTCGCCCAGCGGACTCCGTCGGCGGCGGACGTGACCGCGAACGAGACGGTCGTGAGGTTTCCCGAGGGGACGGTCACCGGGGAACCGAAGGAGAGCGCCGAAGCCAGCAGGGGAGCGCCCGGGCACGAGGTCTGGTCGAGGGTCGAGTTGCCGAGCGGCGCGCCGGAGGTCGCGTTCAGGCTGGCGTAGGCCACCGACCCCGATGCCGGGCCGCTCGAGGAGAGCGGGCAGGTCGTGAGGAGGATCGACCAGGTGGCTGGACTCGACAGGTTCGCGGAAGAGTTGAACCCCCCGAAGAGGCTGATGACTTCGTTGGCGTACGGATGCAGCCGGAGATACGGCGTGACGAAGGGAGCCGCATCTCTCGCGGCCCGGGTGCTGTCGATCGCTTGCGGGGGCACCGTCCGTTCCGATCCCGCGAGCAAGGACCCGCAAGGTCCGCTGTAGTCGAGCAAGAGATGTGCGACGCCGCCGACGACCGCGACCTCGGCGAAAGCGGAAGCCTCCCCGTACGTGAACAGCCAGATCGGTGCGATTCCGTCGCTTCGGCTCGCGTTGCTCCCCGGTACCGAGAGGTTGGTGGGACCCGGGACCGTGCTGCACGAAAGCCCTCCCAGCGTGGCATTTTCGAGCACGGCGAAGCTCGAAGGCAAGGTCAGGACCGTAGAGGAAAGCACTCCACCGGCGTCCAGAAGGTTCCACGGGACGCTCCCGATGCCCCCGAGGAGCCGGTCGGCGATGCCCCTCGCCTCCGTGAACGAAAGTAGGTCCCCCGAGCCTGGGGCGCCGCCGGGGGGCCCGAGGAAGGGGGCGAGCACGATCGCCAGCACGAGGAGCAGCATCACCAGCGCCGACCCGACCGCGGTGAAGAACGGCAACCCGTGAGCCGTCCGCGCTCTCCCTGTCGGGGCGACCCGGGGCGACGGAGACGGGGGAGTCCCGGGCGGGGCGTTCGGGGATCGCGGCGCGGCCGGCTCCGACATCGCCGTCTCATGTCCATGCTCTCGGAAAGTAAGAGGGTTCCCGAAGTTGGGCCGCCGGGCCGTGGAGGTAGAGGCGAGGGGTGTTTTCGCTCCGGTGGCGAGGGAAGGAACCCCGGCGGGGAAGGCGGAATACGGAGCCTCGGACCGGTCGGCCCCCAGGTTCCCGGCGGCCCACCCCGGGCACGAGGTTTCGTCGTTCGTACCTCGACACTTAAAGTCGGGCGGGCGTTCCCTGCCGGTCGAGGGCCCGTGGTCTCTGCTCCCGTCGATGGGGTGGCCGCGGTCCCTCATCCGACGCCGGCGTCCGCGGTCACCGTCCCTTTGGCGCCGACCCGGCTCCGTCTGTTCAATCTCGAGCTCAGCCTGGACACGACCTCGATCGACGAGCTCGAAGCCGTGGCGAGGGCCGTCAGTGCCCAACGGGTCGACGGTTGGTTCGACGACCCGGCCCCGACCGGGGAGGTGGCGCTGCTCGTCACGTGCCACCGAGTAGAGCTCTACGGGGTCACTTGCGACCCGAAGGAAGCGGACCGGTGGCTGGGACGACTTCCGGGGGATCCGACGGCGTGGAGGATTCGCTCCGGCCGCGAGGCCGCTCATCACCTGTTCGAGGTCGCGGCGGGCCGCCGGTCGCTCGCGGTCGGCGAACGTGAAGTGCGGGACCAGGTACGGTCGGCCGCGCGCCGGACCTGGAGCCGACACCCCCGGCCCCTCCTTCGCGAGCTCCTCGAGTCGGCGGCGGCGACCGCGGACGAGCTCGCGCCTTCGGTGCCGTCGTCGCAGTCGATCGCGGCGATCGCCGCGACGGCCCTCCTCGAGCGAGTCGCCCGGCCGTTCCCCCGGGTCGTCGTCATCGGTGCCGGGACAGTGGGCCGCCAGGTCACCGAGTGCCTCGCGAGCTCCGCCCGTGTCACGGTCGTCTATCGCGAACGAGTCCCGGACGACCGGTTCCTCCGCGGGACCGGTGCCCGGGCCGTCCGAGTCCCGGAGCTCGCCGATGAGCTCGCCGTCGCCGACGGCGTCATCGCGGCCGCGAAGAGCGGCGAGCGGTGCCTCGATGGGGGCGACCTTCCCTCCTCCCGGCCGCTCGTCCTGATCGACCTCGGAGTGCCCCGAAACATCGACCCCGCGGTCCGGGGAGCCCCGAACGTCCAGCTGGTCGACCTTGGAGAACTGGGCGCCCACCGCCACCCGGGACCCACGGACGTTGACTCCGACGTCCGTCTGGACGAGGCGGTCGACCGGCACTA
>JAKAVH010000174.1 GCA_021827545.1 Thermoplasmata archaeon | reverse complement strand
CCGATCGGGATCTCGCTCGCCACCGTGACGGTCGGGCTCGTGTACGCCTTCACGGTCTTCGGCGTCCCGTTCCACCTCTCGGCGGTCGGCCCGCTCGCGATCTCCGTGGTGCTCTCCGCGTTCGCGATGGTCGGCTTCGGCCTCCTGCTCGGGGGCGTGGCGCTCTACCTGCGCACTTCGATCATCCTCGGCAACATCTTCCTGTTCATTGGGCTCTTGTTCTCCGGGGTCAACTTTCCCCTGTCGCAGTTTCCCGGCCCCGTTCAGTACGTCGGCGATCTCTTCCCGCTCACCTTCGCGGTCGACGCCGTGCGAGACTCGATCGCCGGCGCCCCGCTTCGCGTGCTCGGCCTCGACTGGCTCTACCTCTCCGTCTCGATGGCGATCGCAATCGGCCTCGCCCTCGGGCTGTGGCGGACGTTCGAGCGCCGGGCGCTGACGACGGGGAGCATCGCGCGCTTCTAGGCGGACCGGCCCCTCACCTATCCCGTTCGGCGGGGTCAATGCCGGCACCGCTCCGCTCCGCCGGGTCGGTTCTGCGCTTGGGCCCCGCTAATCAGGGGCGTCAACCGAGCTTAAGGAGGATCTCGGGCCGGTCGAATCGACGGATGGTCCGGGTGATCATGCCGTACGTGACGACGGCGAGAGCCGCGGCTACGCCCGCGAACGTCGGAATCGACACCGGCAGGAGGGCGAACGCCGCCACGACCGCTCCGAAGCTCGGCAGCGCCACGAGAAAACTCAGCTGTTGGGCGTCGCGCAGGTCCTTCGCGCGGATGGAGATCCAGAGCGAAGCGAACGTGCCGATCAACGCGAGCAGGCTACCGATCACTCCCATGAAGTACGCGCCCACGGGCCCGGGAAACGCCGGCGGCTGGCCGTGGGCGGCGAGGAGCGCGTCGCCGAACGCGAAGACGATCGCGTAGGCGAGCGCGCTCGACCCGACACCGTAGGTGAGCGGCACCACCGCCTTCCCCCACAGGAGCTCCGCATCCGAAATCGGAGTGGCGAGGAGCGGCTCGAGCGAGCGATTCGCCTTCTCGAGCACGATCGCCATCGAACCGATCACGACGCTCGAGCTCGCGGGAATGAGCAGAAGGAACAGCAGGCTCAGGAACGTGCCGTCTTGCACGGTCGACACGACGGCGCCCCCGCTCGCCACGGCCTTCTGGACGACGAAGTAGACCTGACCGAGCGCGCTCAGGACAATGAGGGCGGGCAGGAAGAAGAGGCCGAAGTAGAGGGAGCGGTTCCGGGTGACCTCGAAGTGATCCTTGCGCGCGACCTCCCAGACCCGCGCGAGCTTCACGATCCTCCCTCCCGCGTCGTGAGGAGCTTGAGGTACGCTTCCTCAAGCGAGTGGGCGACCGGCCGGACATACTGGAGCCGGTAGCCCGACCGGACGACGGCGGCCAACAGCTCGGGAAGTTCGCGGTCCGGCTCGTCCAGCTCGAGTTCGATCGTCCGGCCGTCCGGTTGAAGCTCGACGCCCCGGGCGCCGTGCGCGGTCAGGAGCGCGGCGGCCGCGGGATCGGCGCGTTCGAGTTGAACCGCCACGCGATGGCCGAACAGACGGGCCTTGAGCGCCGACGGAGTGTCGACGGCGATGAGGCGGGAGCGCAGCATCGCGATTCGGTCGCTCAATCGGTCGGCATCGTCGAGGTTGTGCGTCGACAGGATGATCGTCGTTCCGTCGCGTCGCAGGTCGAGCAAGTAGTCCCGCAGCGACTTCGCGGACTCCGGGTCGAGGCCGGACATCGGTTCGTCCAGGACGAGGATCGACGGCCGATGCAACAGGGCGCGGGCGAGCGCGACCCGTTGCTTCATTCCCTTCGAAAACTTCCCGACGGCCTTGCCGTCCACGGGGCCGAGATCCAAGCGCGCGGACAGCTCGCGAATCCGTTCCTCGACCGTTCGATCGGAAAGGCCGTGGAGCCGTCCGTAGAAAAGCAGATTCCGTGCGGCGGAGAACTGCTCGTACAGCCCCGGCTGCTCGGGAAGCACCCCGACCGCGTTCCGCACATCTTCCCGGGCATCGGGCTCCCGAGTATCCATCCCTTGCACGCGCACCCATCCCTCGGACGGCTGAATCAACCCCGCCAGCAACCGGATCGTCGTGGTCTTGCCCGCCCCGTTCGGCCCGAGAAGGGTGAAGATCTCCCCGCTACGGATCGTGAACGAAAGCCCCTCGACCGCCCGAGTCCCGTCGGAGTAGACTCGGCTCAATTGGGCGACTTCCACCGCATCCGCCACCGTGCCACCCCTCGGCGTCCTCGACCGGGACTACCTCCATAACCTCTCGGGTGATTCCGGGACCGGTCCGATGTTTCGCCCACGGGAGCGGGAAGCCGATCGGTGTTCGATCTCTCCCCTCGCGAAATGACGAAGCGGCGAAACGGATTCGGAGCGGTGGTCCGCCGAATCCGAATTCACCCGTCGGAGTTATAGAGGCCGTCGCGTGAGCGAAACGGGGTGGACCGACGTTGTGATCGAGCGGAGGGCCGACCCGCCCATTCACACGCTGAGTTCGACCGCAGGGCCCATAGCTTAGTTTGGCTGGAGCACCCGGCTGATAACCGGGAGGTCGAGAGTTCAAATCTCTCTGGGCCCACTCCTTCCCGATGCTATATTAGGGAGGTCGAAAACCGATACCACTTACGCCGACGCCTCTTCACCAGCGATCTCAGCCCGAGAGCAGGGCCGTCTTCAGTCGACGGACGGCCGCCCCCTTGAGCGGCAGTGTCCCCGTTCGGAGCCGTGCCTTGGTTCGAGCCACCGTCGCCCACGGCAGCCCCAGCCGAAGGGGCTCGATAACGTCGAGGCCGGGGTTGCGCAGGACGACCTGGCCCCCCGCAATCGGGCCCGTCAGGCCCCCGGGCCGCCTTCCCGGCGGCCCCGCGACTAGGACCGAGCCGTCGGTTTCGAGGTAGTAGAGCCCGTCGGCATGAGACCTAGATCCATGCGTTTTCGGTTAACGCGGGCTTCCACTGGAATCTCGTATCATGAGGGAAGGTCCACCTCGATGGAATGTCCCATCCATCGGGGAAGACCCGAACCAGGCGCCCAGCCCCACCGCCGAACTCCGGCCCCACGGCCGACGACTATCTCGAGGCGTTCCTCACCCTCCTTCCCCCTCGGGTGATCCAGCGCCTCGCTCGGGAGACCGGCTTCGTCCAGCGCCATCGGAAGCTCGACCCCGTCGCCTTCCTCTACACCCTCGCCTTCGAGACGGGACCCCAACTCCAGCGCACTGTCGAGGCGCTCCGCGACGCCTACAACAAGCGGGTCCCCCGACCCCATCCTCAGCATGGGCGGGTTCCACGAACAGTTCACGCCCGAACTCGTCGAGTTCCTGCGTCGGTGCGTCGCCTACGCCCTCGCCCAGCTTCGGTCCGCTCCCGGGAACCGCCTCACCCCGAAACTGGCGCGGTTCACCGACCTCCTCATCCAAGACTCCACGGTCATCCGCCTCTTCGCGGCCCTCGCCCAGTTCTACCCACCGACCCGGCTCGCGAAGAACACCCGGTCGAACCGTACCGCCGGCGTCAAGGTGGCGACCCTGTTCAGCGCCCGGGCGAACGGTCCCGCCCGCCTCGAACTGTTCCCGGAGACCACCTCGGAGATCGACCCGCTGAAGATCGGTCCGTGGGTCAAGGGGTCGGTCGTCCTCACGGATCTCGGCTTCGACAAACACCAGGGGTTCGCGCGTATCGAGGAGAACGGAGGGTTCTTCCTCTCCCGCCTGAAAGGGAACGCCAACCCCGTGCTGATCCGTTCGCACCTCGTCCATCGGGGCCGTGCGATCGACCTCGAGGGAAAACGGTGGTCGGAGGTGGCTCCCCGCCTCCACCGCGATCTGCTCGACGCCGAGGTGGAGCTGTCGTTCCCGCGACGGGCGTATCGCGGTCGGCATCGGGGCGACACGCTGCGGGCGCGGCTGGTGGCGGTCTGGGACGAGGAGCATCGGATGTACCATGCGTATGTCACCAATCTCCCGGTCGACGTTCTCTCGGCGGAGGAGGGAGCGGA
>JAKAVH010000009.1 GCA_021827545.1 Thermoplasmata archaeon | reverse complement strand
GAGGAACTCGCCGAGCTCGAGGCCGCTCACGCCCCCGCCGAGGACGAGCATCGAGGCCGGCAGACTCTTCATCGAAAGGAACTCCCACGCGTTGACGACGCGCTCGCCGTCGGTCTCGAACCCGGGGATCGTCGAGTGCGTGGCGCCCGTGGCGATCACGGCGCTCGAGAAATCGATGCGCTCGTGGCCTCCGTCCGGGGCCGCGAGGTCCGCGGACCGGGGACCGGTGAAGCGGGCCGTGCCCGTGAGGACGGTCGCCCCGGCGCTCTTGAGGAGGGTGGCCACGCCCTGACGCTCCTTCGCGACGACCGCCTCCTTCCACCGCATCGACGCCGCCAGATCGAACCGGGCGTCGGCCGCGGTGATGCCGACCTCGGGACCCTCGGTACGGAGGTCATGGTACAATCGAGAGGCATGGATCAGGGCCTTCGAGGGGATGCATCCGCGGTTCAGGCACTCCCCGCCCAGGTCGCGCTTCTCGACCAGCAGCACTTTCCGTCCGAGCTGGCCGGCCCGCAGGGCGGTCATGTAACCGCCCGGCCCTCCGCCGAGGACGAGAACCTCCGTCGAGCGCGCGTACGTACCCGCCATCGACGAATCCCACCTACTCCGTGCCGCCGCCAGGGGCGGCGAAGGCATAGACGTCTTCGGTCAGTGACTCGGGCCGCGGGGGCGGTGTTGCCTCGGCCACCGCGACGGCCGCGCGGATCGCCTCCTCCGCGTCGCCCCGGAGGCGCGCGATCTCCTTCGCATCGAGCAGCCCGTTCGCGACCATCCAGCTCTCGAGCCTCGCGAACGGGTCGTGCCGCGCGGCCCGCTCCGACCAGTCGGCGGGCTGGTAGCGGCCCGGGTCGTCGGAGCTCGAGTGGGGGGTCATCCGGTAGGTGATGAACTCGAGGAGGGCCGGGCCGCCGCCGAGGCGCGATCGGCGGAGCGCGTCGTCCAGCGCCCGGTAGACCGCGACGAAATCCGTCCCGTCGACCCGCTGCCCCGGGATCCCGTAGGCGGCGGCCTTCGAGGCGAGCGTCTTCGCCGCCGACTGGTGCGCGACGGGGATCGAAATCGCCCACTGATTGTTGGCGCAGCAGAAGACGACCGGTAACCCGAGGACCCCCGCGAAGTTGAGGCCCGAGTGGAAGTCGTTCGAGCTCGTCGCCCCGTCCCCGAAGAAGGCGAGCGCGACGCCCGGCACCCGACGGTGACGGAGCCCGTACGCGAGGCCGACCGCGTGCGTGATCTGGGTGCCGATCACCGACGACATCGAAACGTGGTGGACGGCTCGCGCGGTCGGATGGCAGGGCATCTGCCGTCCTCGTCCCGGGTCGAGATCGTCCGCATAGAGCGAGTGGACGTACTCGACGAGCGGGAACCCCCGCACGAGCGCGACCAGCGGTTCCCGGAGCCCGGGGAAGATCCAGTCGTGCTCCCCGGTCACGAGACCGGCCGCCACGTTCACCGCCTCTTGGCCGGTCGCTGCGCCGTAGAATCCGACGCGACCCTGGCGCTGAAGGGCCTGCATACGCGAGTCCAGGATTCGTCCGAGGACCATCCAGCGGTACGCCGAACCGAGGGTGCCGCCCCACTCCGGGCCCAGGGTCATGTCGAGGTCGGCGGGCGTGTACGGAAGGGGTTCCACAGGGGCTGGGGAGTTCACCTACCCGCCCCCGGGTTTCGCCCGACCGAAGGGACACGCGGGCCTGTGCCGTCCCCGAGCCACGTCGTCGCGGTCACCCGGCGGCGCGAAGCGACCGGACGAACTTGAGCTCTACCCCGTCCTCCGGCGGTCGCGGAAGACGGGCCGGGCTCGGTTGTCGGTTCACGTAACGAGGAACCGGAGGAGCTTCCGTCCGAAGGAAGCCCCGGCCCACCGGTCGCGCAACCGTAGGCGGGACGCGAGGCTGTACGCATACGGGGAGAAGATGAGCACGACGAAGGCGAGCGCCAGCATGAGGTCCCCGCCAGGGTCGGTGTAACCGACGAACGACCATCCCGTTCCGAGCACGTAGGCGCCGCCGAACCCACCCACGGTCCAGATCGAGAGCATGATCGTGGCGCTCCATATCGCGGCGGGCCGCTGGAACAATCCGAGCACGAGCAAGAGACCCCCCATCGTCTCGCCGAGCGCGACGAGGCCCCCGAAGAGCATCCAGTTGCTGCTGAGGACGGAGTAGCCGAAGCTCTGCACCGTCGACTGCATCGTCCCCTGCTCGAACAGGACCCACTTGAGCGTTCCGTCCAGAAGGAAGACCGCTCCGAAGAGGACCCGCATCGCGGAGTATCCTTTGACCGCGCTCATTCCCACGGCGTTCACCGTTTCGGACGACGCGGCGAACTTTTCTCGTCTCGTCCCGAACAGTTCTCCGACCCGGCTCGTTTCGGCACCCATACGCGTCACTCGTACCCCCCACGCCCCGGTCGAGGCCATGAAACTCAAGTAAAGCGACGTTTACCCGGCGGAGCCGAGACCGGGGGAGAGAGCCGGACGCGACCGCCGGCGTTTCGGCCGAGGCGGGTCTCCGGCTTCGCGGCGCATCGCGGGAGAGCCGGATAGAATCCGGGTCCCCGGACTCCCGAGAGATGTGGCCCGGGGCCAAGCGGCGATCTCGTCGCCCACAACTGGGAGAAGCCGTCGTGAGGTCTGACGGCCGAGGCCGGTCACGCAAGCTCGGCGAACATCGGGTGCGGCGCTTCGGGGCAGGCTTTGCCGACACGAGGAGCTGGGCCCCCTTCGTACCTGTCGATGACCCTCAGGTCGAGCGAGACGTAGAGGATCATCGGGTCCGCCGGCCGATCGTCCCGTCAGCTCGGTAGATCGGTGGGACAACGAGTTCCTGGTTCGAGACGTCGATCGACGGGTTCGGGCGGGTGGGCACCCGGCGCCGCGATGACGCCTCTACGATGAAAGCAAGGAACGCCGAACCGAGGTAGCCCCCCACTCCGGTACGAAAGCTCCCTCGTGGTTGGCGGGAGCGTACGGAAGGGGTCCGACGGCGGCCGGGGAACGGCTCATTGCGCGATTCCGCGCGGTGCGACAATCGCCCGGGACGTTGCCCTCCCGGCATCTTCGCGGCCGACCACCATGCCGCTCACCTCCCCCGGGCAGAGCGGGGGGCCCGTCTCGAACGCTGCCCCGCGCGGGGACGCACCGCACGAATCGGAGCCGGTGTGTCGCGAGGAGTCGGGGGCAGCGCACGTACCCTTCCCGACGATCCCGAAAGGCCGCCGAGCCCCATCGGCACGACCCCCGACGCGGGAGGGTAGGAGATCCGCGGTGCGGCGGGGCGAACCCTCGGCGCCGGGCCGAAGCCTTTTCTCCCGGCGGGCGTGGGGGCGGCGTGCCCCGCGGCGCGCGCTCCCTGCCCGATCGTTTTCGCCTGGACGGCCGCCGGGCCCTCGTTACCGGCGCGGCGGGAGGGATCGGGGAGGCGGTGGCGCGAACGTTCCTCGGCGCCGGGGCATCCTTGGCGCTCGTCGACCGCGACAACACGCGTCTGCGGACGCTCGCCCGTTCCTTGTCGGGAACGACCCCCGCTCCGATCGCCGTCCAAGCCGATGTGACCCGTTCCGCGGACGTCCGGCGAGCGGTCCGCGCCGCCGCCGAACGGTTGGGCGGCCTCGACGTCGTCGTGAACGCCGCCGGGGTGACCGCGAGGGGGACCGTCGCCACGACGGACCCCGCCACTTGGCGGACGCTGCTCGACATCAACCTCACGGGCACCTTCCTCGTCTGCCACGAGTCCGTTCCGTACCTGCGCCGCTCGGTCGGCGGCGCGATCGTGACGATCTCCTCGGTCTACAGCCTCATCGGCGGACGGGATCGCGCGGCGTATTCGGCCTCCAAGGGCGGCCTCGACGCGCTCACCCGGTCGATGGCGGCCGACCTCGCCTCGGACGGCATCCGGGTGAACTCGGTCAACCCGGGTTTCATCCGCAGCCCGATGACCGAACCGTCGCTCCGCGACCCGAAGGCGATGCGGTTCTTCCGTTCGGCGACCCTCCTCCCGCGCCTCGGGGAGCCCCAGGACGTCGCCGAC
>JAKAVH010000001.1 GCA_021827545.1 Thermoplasmata archaeon | reverse complement strand
ATACCCTGGCCGCGTGATCCACTCGGAGAGGACGTGGGATACCGGGAGGTCGGAGACCCCGCTGAGAGCGTCCCACAGGTCCGCCGCGGTCGCGTTACCGTAGCGGTGGCGCTCGAGATACCGGGAGACCCCCTTGCGGAACGTCTCCTCGCCGAGATAGGCCTCGGTCATCCGGAGAACCGCGGCCCCCTTTCCGTATGTGATCTGGTCCGAGATCTCTCCGAGCGCTTCGACGGTATCGACCGGGACGTGGATCGGGTGCGTCGTGGTCAGCGCGTCCGCTTCCAGGGCGAGCCGAACGCGTCCGTTGAGGAAGGGGGTCCAGGAGTCCTCCTCCGGATACCGACGGGCGACGATCCGATGGCCGACGAACGTCGCAAAGCTCTCGTTGAGCCAGAAATCGTCCCACCCGACGGGCGTCACCAGGTTCCCGAACCACTGGTGCGCGATCTCGTGCGCCAAGGTCTGGAGGATGTTTCGGCGGGCAAGGGCGCTCGTCGTCGGGTCCACCAGAACGGCCGACTCCCGGAACGCGATCGCTCCCCAATTCTCCATCGCCCCCGCCCAGAAGTCCTCGAGCGCCACGAGGTCGAGCTTCGGCAGAGGGTACGGCGCGCCGTAGTACTCCTCGTAGGCGGCGAGGAGCTCCGTCGCCCGCTCCGCACAGTACCGCCCCGCCACCGCGCGGCCCGGAGAGGCGGCAACGGTGACGGACCACCGGTCCCCCGGCACGGTGAGCATGTCGAACGGCCCGACCCCGAGATACAGCAGATAGGCCGACATCGGGGGAGTCGGCTCGAAGACGATCTCCCGTCGACCGTCGATCGCGCGCTCCGAGCGGGCGGGCGTGTTGAAGATCGCCGCCAGGCCGGCTTCGACGGTGAGCGTAAGGTGGTAGACGGTTTTCACCGAAGGCCGCTCGAAGGCCGGTAGGAGGCGACCGGCCCCGGTCGGGAACAGCATCGTCGTGAGGACGTACCGCTCTCCCGCGGGCGAAGCGTAGAGCCCGACGAGCGACGACGGCGCGACCTCGCCGTGGTACACGATCGCGAGCCGGTGGGACCCGGGCGGGACCTCGGAGAACTCGATCGTACCGTGCGTCGGATCCTCGCGAAAGGAAACCGTCGCTCCGTCCAGCCTCGCGGAGTCGATGCCCAGTCCGCGCGCATCGATCGTGAGGGGGGCGGCCGAGTCCTCGATAGAGATCGAGACCTCCCCCGCGAACGCTTTCGCGGGGTACCGTACGTCCAGTCTCCAGTCCACACGGGTCACCTGCATGCGGATCACCACTCCCGCCGGGGAGATAGCGACAGGGACCCGGCCGCTTCCCGGCTGCCTCGGCCCCCTCAGCAGGGCGCTGGGCCCCACCCCCCTCGGCTTCGCTTCGACCCGGGGGCGTACGTCCACGACCGAAGGAAGAACTCCCCCGGCGGATCCGAGGATACCTTGCGCCCCTCCACCGGAACTCGGCTCGCTCACCCCGATCCGAGCCTTCCATCGGAAGCGCGTCGAGGACGCGCAGGAGACGGTCGCCGAACTCGGGATGCCGTCGGCGTCCTCGCCGCGGAGACGGCGCACGGCTCGGTCCCCGACGCTTCTCGTTCGTGCGGACGATCCGAAGACCGCGAGCCGGAACTTCTCTACGACATCGGAATCGCGGTTATCCGGAACCGGCCTCCGGTCGTGCAGATCTCACAAGTAACCGCGGGCGCTATCGAACGCCGGGTCCGAATGCACTTCGCCGAGGAGACCAGGATTTCCGACCCGCCGCCCGTGGGCACCCCCGAGACCATCGGGAACGATCCCGTTCGTCACCGTTCGCTCGACCGAAGGGTAGGGCGCCGTGAGGAGGTTCGTCTTCGCTTCGCAACGCACGGCCGGCCCACGTGCAGCCATCGAGGATTCTCCGCGACCCGGCAATCCGTAGCGCGAGGTCGATGAGGACGGGGGCGAGCCCGAGCTCCCCGCGCCGTCGGAGCGCCGAGCTCCCCTCCCCTCGCCCGGCCGAGCGGGCGCGGCCCTCTCGCGACCCCCGGTTCCTCCGGGCGCTCCGGGACGTTGACCCGGAACTCTCCCGGCTACTGAAGAAGGTCCCCCTCGACGCGCGTCCGCCCCTCGCGCCGGAATGGATGCGCTGCGAGATGCTCGAGCGGCACCGGCTGCTCGAGGAGGCGAGGATCCTCCCGGGAACGACCGTGCTCGAGGTCGGGGCCGGCCCCCACGCCCTCACCACGGTGCCTCTCGCGTTCGCCGTAGGGCCGGGAGGGCGAGCGATCGTGACCGAGCGAGCGCGCTGGGGACGGTTCCGGGAGATCATCGATGCGAGCGGCCTCGGAGACCGCCTCCGTCCGATCACCTGCGACGCGCGTCGGCTTCCGCTACGACCCGATTCGGTCGACCTCACGGTCTGTGTCCACGCGGTCCGCTCCCTTGTGGACGAAGCGGGAATGCGCCGTGTCTTCCGGGAAATGCTCCGCGTGGCACCCCGGCTCTTCGTCGCGGAAACGCTGCCGATCGCGCGCTCGGACGCGCAGCGCGCTCATCTCGCGATGTACGACCTACGGGAACCGGTCTTCGAGGCGACGACCGGCCGCAAGGACGACCTCCACTACCTACCGCTCGAACGACTCGAACGACTGATCGAGGGGGCGGGGGGCACGATCGAACGGAGAGGGGTCCTGGAGCCTGACCTTCCGCACGCCCTGGCCTACTTCCCACTGACGTTGGTGGAGGCGATTCCGGTGGCCCGGACCCGCTCCGCCCTGCGCGCCCGCTGGCGCTCGGCCCGCCGCTCGGCCGCACGGTTCGGGACGGACCACCCTCCGGTAGGATTCCTCAGCGCCCTCCGACGGCCCCCCTTGCACATCCGTCGCGCCGGTAGGTGAAGGAGCCCTTGTCGCGAACGCGGCGCAGTCGCGTTCCCCCGGACAGTTGCAGCTCCCCGGTGCGGGAGCGAGCGCGCAAGCCCGTCGGGAGCGCGGAAGGAGTCGGAACACCGCCGGGGGGGAGGCGCCAGTGCCTCTATGCGACGGCGGCTCGGAGAAGTCCGGCCACGAGCGGATGGGGACGCTCGAAACTCGAGCTTACCTGCGGCACGAACAGAGTTCCCAGGAAGAACGGATGCCGCTCGATCTCCATGATCCGCACCTCGCCGTTCCGATCGATCCCCGAGACGCGGAACCCACCCTGCTCGATCTCCCGCCGTCGCGCGGGATTCAATCCAAAATTGCAGAAGAAGCGCTCCTCGGACCGCGCGGCCTCGAAGATCGCCCGGGCGCGCGTCCCCGGCAGGATCTCCACGGTTTCCTGACGGCCGACCAGCGAGCAGGAGAGCCGGGTGACGAAGAGGTTGGGCCCCTCCGGGTGCTCCTCTTCGTGCTCCGCGTCGTAGATGCCGAGGACATTCCGGGCATACTCGACGATCATATGCTGGAAACCCCCGCAGGTGCCCAGGATCGGAACACGGTTCTCGCGGGCCCAGCGGATCGCCCCGAGCGCACCGGCCGCCGAGTGATACGGGCTCCCGGGAGCGATCACGAGCGCGCGGTACTCTCCGAGGAGGGCCCCGTCCTCCGCGAGCCGCTCGGTAGGGAGCCAGTCGACCTCGATCGAGAGGCCGTCTCCACGCTCGAGCTCCCGGAATGCGCTCTCGGTGGCGAGGTGTTCCTGATTCTCAGGGTCGCGGTCGCCGACGACCCCCAGGGACACCGACCGCGGCATGGGGCGGTATTTGCCCGAAGGAAATAAGCGCGGTGAGGTCCGTCGCTCACGGCCCGACCGGACCGACCGCCACGCCGTGGAGATCTACCCCCCTCGGTCGCAGGTATATCGTACCGCGGCCCTCCCGATATGGGTCGCACACGATGTCCCCGGAAGCCGCCCGGCTCTTCTACGACCCCCGCTGTGGACCGTGCGCGCTCTTCGCGCGGGTCAGCGCGCGGCTCGGGGGATCACGACTGCGCTCCCTCCCCTACGACGAAGCCGAGGCCACCCGGGACCTGGGGGACCTCGACGAGGAGACCCGGTTCGCCTACGCGCATCTG
>JAKAVH010000192.1 GCA_021827545.1 Thermoplasmata archaeon | reverse complement strand
AGTACGGGACGACCACGAGGGTCCTTCGGGCCCCGGCTTCCCGAACGGCGTCCTGCAGCAGGAGGAGCTCCAGGAAGTCCTGGTCGGTGCGGGTCGACTGCACGACGACCACGTCGTCGCCCTCGACCCGACCGCCGACCCGGACGTAGAGCTCCCCGTCCGGAAAGCGCTTCGTAAAGGGGATGCCAAACGGGGCGTTGCCGAGCTCGCGCGAGATCCGTTCGGCGAGCGCAGTCGAGGCGGTACCTCCGATGACGTGCATGCCGGGCCCCCCGGAGTGGGACGAGGTTCCCCACTAAAGGATTGCGACGAGGTGGGGGCCGCTTACAGGTCCTCGTCGCGCGGTCGCCGACCGTGTCTATCGGCCCGGCGCACTTTCGGCGGCGGCCGACCCCGCCGATCCGACCGGGAGGACTTTCGGGGCACCGAGCGCCCCGCGTTCGGTCGCTCGTCCGCGTCGGAACGCTCGTCGCGGTCTGAGGTCTCCCCGCCCCAGGCGCGCAGGGAGGATCCCGAGGACCGTCGTCCACGACCCCGATCCTCCTCGTCGTCCGGATCGTCCTTGGCCCGACGGGCTTCGTCCTCTTCCTTGCGGATCGGGCTCTCGATCCCCTCGGCCCGTAGCGCCCAGTGGACCCCGAACGCCAGCAGGATGACGCCGGCGATCGTCAGTCCCATGAACTGCCAAGATTGCGGTGGGACCATGCTGCTGTGACCCTCGAGCAGCAGCTTCAGCGCACCGAACCAGGGGAGCATCCCTCGCGCCACGCCGATGATCCAGCCGGTCTCGACCAGCGAGCTGATCTGGTAGGGCGTGCCGGTCTGGTCCGGGGTGCCGATGCATCCCGACGGGCCCGAGCAGACGTAGTTGTTGTCCCCCATCGTGACGTACCCCGAGTGTGCCCCGAGCGCCGGCGCGGACAGGTCGATCGACACGTTGACCGCGCGCCAGCCGATACGATACAGCTCGAGGGTCCCGGTGAGGCCGGTGGTGCCGCACCCGGCCGGGGTCCCGGTCGTGCTGTAGACGGCGTTCGGCAGGTTTCCGCAGGGAAGCCCATCGAGCTGCGGAGCGCTGTAGGTCGAGCTGGTCGGGTCCCAGACCAGGTAGACGAGCGCTCGGTGGATCACCGGAGTGGCCCCCGCCCCGTTCGGATGATAGAGGATCACATCGCCGTACTCTCCGTAGGTGGAGAAGCTCGTCGCTAAACCCACGACGTACGGCACGATGGTCGAGGGGGCGACCTTCTGGGCCAGGACGAGGTCGCCGGTGTTGATCAGGCCGACGACGTCGTTCGAGCCGTGCTGCATGCTGTTCGACTCCACGACATAGATCGGCGGCCAGTTCGAGGTATAGGCGTACAGGGAGACGAGAAGGACCACGATGATGGCCAGCGCCACCAGCGGCTCGAAGTAGAGCGAGTCCCGCGCCCGGTAGAAGACCGGGGGTCGGCGGCGAGGACCGGAGCCGGACCAGGTCGGAGGGACCCCGGGCTCCTCGTCCTCCCCGTCGGGGTCGTCCGGCGAGCGCCACCTTCGGGGGGGGGGCCGGTCGCGGTCAGAGGACCGATGGCTCGCCCGCCGGCGGCGCCGGGGCGTCTCCTCTTCGTCCTCTTCGAGATCCTCCCGTGCGTCGGTCTCGTCGTCGAGGTCGTCGTCGATCGAGCGGCGGGAGCGACGGGACGGGGCCATTCGGTCCGCCTCGGCCCGGGCCCGCATAACCCTTCGTCTCGACCGGAACGGTGGGGGAGCCGGGGCCCCGCGTGCGCGACCGCCCCAGTGGCCGAAGCCTTAAGGCGGCGGACGCGCAAGGGCCTCCGACCGACCGGAGTTCCCCGCCATGCGTTGGATCGACATCTCGATGCCGCTGTTCGAGCAGATGCCCTGCTTCCCGGGAGATCCCGAGTTCTCGCTCCGGCCCGTCCATTCCCTGGCGCGGGGGGACGCCTACAGCGTCTCGGCGGTGGCCCTCGGTTCGCACGCCGGGACGCACGTGGACCCGCCGAACCACTTCCTTCCTGACGGGGCATCGATCGACCGCGTCGACCCCGATATCCTGAATGGACCCTGCCGAGTCCTCGAGGTGGCCGGGGCCGATTCCGAGATCGGGCCGGAAGTCATCGACCAGATCCCGGCCGGGACGACGCGCGTCCTGTTCCGGACCCGGAACTCCGAGCGGTGGAGCCGGCGTCTCGAGTTCTTCCCGGATTACGTGAGCGTCGGTCCGGCGGCGGCCGACGCGATCGTCGCACGCGGGATCCGACTGGTCGGGGTGGATTCGCTCTCCGTCGAGCGCGACCTGACCGGACGATTCCCGGTCCATCACCGTCTCCTCGGTCACGGCACGCTGATCATCGAGGGACTCTTGCTCGCCGGAGCGCCGGCGGGAGAGTATCGCCTGCACGCGCTGCCGCTCCGGCTCAAGGGCGGCGATGGCGGGCCGGCCCGCGTCTATCTCACCGACGTGTAGGGGCCGCGGGTGTCGCTCGCCGCTCCAGGCCCCGGCGCCGCGTCGCTCTCGCTCTCCACCCCGTCGTTCTACATCCTGGTCGCCACGCTCGGGTTGTTCGTGGTGATGCTCATCGTCCTTCGCACGCACTACCCGAACCGCAAACGCGGCTTCGAGGGGTACGTCGACGCGGCCGGCGTGAGTCTCGCCTTCCTGGTCTTCTCGGTGGCGCTCGTGGTCGTCCTCGCGGTCGACGATCCGACCGGAAACGGCACGTCGTGGGCGCTGTTCGAGACGGTGATCAACGGCTACTGGCTCGCGTTCGCGATCCCGATCGTGACCGTGGGAAGCTCGGTGCAGGCGCGCAGCCGGGGCGCGATCCGGTGGATGATCCCGTCGGTCGGCGTCGCCGTGCTGATGTTCTTCGCGATCTTCGCCTATTACGCGGCGATGGCCGCGGGGGCCTGATCCTGGGCTCGAGTCTCAGTCGCGCTCGTCGGGCGGCAGAAGGTCGGGTATCCCGTCCGAGATCGGATAGTCGGCCTTGCACGCGCCGCAGCGCAATGACCCCTCGACGACCTCGTTGCCCTCCCGGCTGCGAACGGTGAGCGAGAGCTCGCCCCGGCAGACGGGACAGCGCAGGATCTCGAGTAGGTCCGGCTTCACCGTCCACTCCCTTCGACGATGCCGAAGCCGATCAGACGCCAGGCGTTCAGCCGACGCGAGATCGCGACCCGGCTCCCCGGGAAGACGGTGACCGCCCGGTTGAGCGCCAGCTCGAGCTCGTCTCCGCGCGCGCTCGTCACCTTGCCGCTCGCGACGGTCGTGCCGACGGTGATCGCGAGCAGCTCGCTCGTACGGATCTTCTCGACTTTGATCTCGCGCTGAGCGCCGAGGACCCGCTCGAGGAGGGTCGCCTTGAGCCGGATCTTCTGGCTCACCGGCGGCAGCGTCCCCGCGGTTCCGATCAGGCGCCCGGTGAGCCCGTCGCCCTTCGCGAGGGCGGGGTCGAGACTGGTCCCGACCGCCGCGAGGCCGCCCGGCCTCAACTCCTCCCACTCCTGGCCGCCGGAGACGATGGAGGTGACGTGGGTCATCAGCGATTCCCCTTGGCTACCGGCCGCGCCGGCGCGCCCCGGGCGGATCTCGATCTCCTCGCCCTTCGTGATGCGGCCCTGGAGCAGCGATCCTCCGAGCACGCCGCCCCGGAGCTCGGTGGGGCGGGTTCCCGGCCGGTTCACGTCGAACGACCGGGCGACGTACATGAGCGGCGGTTTTGCGAGGTCGCGCGCCGGCGTCGGGATCGTCTGCTCGACGGCCTCGATGAGCGCATCGATCCCCACCCGATGGTTCGCGCTCACCGGGATCACGGGCGCCCCGGCGAGTGGGGATCCCTTCAGGAACTCGACGATCTCGTGGTAGTTCGCGGCCGCCTCCTCCGCGGACAGCAGGTCGATCTTGTTCTGGACCACCACGACCTTGCGGACTCCGATGATGTCGAGGGCGTAGAGATGCTCCCGGGTCTGGGGCTGCGGGCAGTGCTCGTTGGCCGCGACGAGGAGCAGGGCCCCGTCCATGATCGCCGCCCCCGAGAG
>JAKAVH010000013.1 GCA_021827545.1 Thermoplasmata archaeon | reverse complement strand
TCGCGCCGATCCGCGTCGCCCGCGACCGGGGGGCGCACCTCTTCGTTTGGGTCGACGAGACCCGCCCCCTCCTCCAGGGGGCCCGCCTCACCGCCTGGGAGCTCGGGCGCGAGCGGATCCCGCACGCGATAATCGCCGACAATGCCGCCGGCCACTACCTCGCACGTGGGGAGGTCGATGCCGTCATCGTCGGCGCCGACCGGATCGCGCGCAACGGCGACTTCGCGAACAAGATCGGGACGTACGAGAAAGCGGTCGTGGCCCACGAGAACGGGGTGCCGTTCTACGTCGCGGCGCCGTGGAGCACGTTCGACGCGCGCCGCCCCAACGGCCGGTCGATCCCTGTTGAGGAGCGCAGCGAGTCGGAGGTCCTCCGGATCGGCGGCCGCCGGCTCGCTCCCGAGCGCAGTCGGGCGCGCAACCCGGCGTTCGACGTCACGCCGGCGAGGTACGTGACCGCGTTCGTCACTCCGAACGGGGTCGTCCGACCGTCGGGCCTCGCGAACGAGCTCGCGCGGGGAAGCCGGTCGTAGGGGGACCCGCCCCCGCACCCCTCCTAGAGGAGGGAGAGCAGGGGCCGGCCGAGAAAGTGTTCGGTGCTGCGGAGCGCCGTCCCGAGGGTCGCGGACACGTCGACCCCGAGGTGGTGCAGGGCGAGCACCAGGCCGAGAACGGCCAGAACCGTGGCGAGCCATCCGGAGGTTGCGCTCATCGTTCCCACCCCGATCGCGGAGGGGAAAATCCGGCGACGCGCTACATAAACGACCGCCTCGACTGGCAATCCGGGTCGACGGCCACCGAGGAGCACGGCCGGCCGAACGCGCGCGCGTCCGCCCGCGCGCCGGCGCGCGGAGCACGTCGAACCGCGCCGCCCGGCTCGGCCCGGTAGGTCGCAAGGTTGATAGGTGGGGGCGAGTAGCCCCCGCGGGTTGCCCTGGTAGTCTAGTGGTCTAGGATGTAGGTCTGTCGAGCCTGCGACTCGGGTTCGAAGGTGTCGGGGGTCCGCCCCCCGACCCGGAACTCCCGACCAGGGCGCCTCCCCGGCCGGGCGCGAGCGCCGGCCCCGTGGACCTATTAACTCTCGGCGTCGCTTCTTGGGTCGTGGGCGAGGAGGAGTCGTCGAAGGAGGAAGGGGGGTCGACGTACCTCTCGCACGCCGTCGGCGACGCGCTCCGGGGGCTTACCGAGAAGCGACTGCTCGAGCTCGTGCGCGCCGACCCGGTGCCCCGCCACCTCGCGATCATCATGGACGGCAACCGCCGCTTCGCCCGCGAGAAGGGGATCGACGTAAAGGACGGGCACGCCAAGGGCCGGGACACGCTCGAGGAGCTGCTCGATTGGTGCCTCGACCTCAACATCCGGATCCTGACCGTGTACGCCCTCTCGACCGAGAACCTCTCCCGACCGAAGGAGGAGCTCGAGGCGCTCATGGACCTCTTCGATCGAGCCCTGCGGCAGATTGCGGTCGACGAGCGGGTCCACCGCCACGGCATCCGCGTCCGCGTGATCGGGAATCGAGCGCTCTTGCCTGCGCGGGTCCGCGAGGCGATCGACGTCGCCGAATCCGCCACCGCCACTTACTCGAACTACCGCTACAACGTCGCGCTCGGGTACGGCGGTCGCGACGAGATCGTCGAGGCGATCCGGGCGCTCGCGCGCGAGGTGCGCGACGGGCGGATCACGCCGGAGTCGATCGATTCGGAGGCGGTCGCCCGCCACCTCTACACGAAGGACCTTCCGGACCCCGACCTCATCTTCCGGACGAGCGGTGAGGAGCGCGTGTCGAACTTCCTGCTCTGGCAGTCGGCGTACAGCGAGCTCTACTTCTCGGACGTCCTCTGGCCGGGGCTCACCCGTCTCGAGTTCCTTCGGGCGATCCGGGCCTTCCAGATGCGTCGGCGCCGCTACGGAGAGTAGCCGAACCTTCCGGAGGCCGGTGACCGAGGTCGCGGAGGGCGCGGGGGACCAGAAAGACGAGCCCGACCACGACCCAGACGACCGCGGTCGCGAGGTAGGCCGTGCGGATGCCGGCCCCTTCGACGAGGAAGGCTCCCCCGATCTGGGCGACCGGTAGGATCGCGACGCTGCCCAGGTTGTCGATGCCGAAGTAGCGTCCCTGCAGTTCTGACGGGACGAGGAGCTGGGCGGCGGTGAGCCACGCGGTCCCGGCATACCCCCCGAGGAGACCCAGGGCGAAGAGGGCCCCGAAGGCGACGGGCACGCTCGGGAAGAGGGCGAGGACGAGGACCACGGCCCCCGAGACCACCCCGTACGGCACGACCCAGGCCCGGCCCGCCCAGCGCACCGCGCGCGTCGGGCCGACCAGGAGGGCGCCGAGGCCGGTTCCGACGACCTCGACCGCGAGGAGGAGCGCGAAGACGAGCGCCGAGCCGTGGAGGACGAGGCCCGAGAAGACCACGAGGAACGTCGAGACGATCGCCGAGCAGAAGTTGAAGAACGTCGCCGAGATCGTTAGCTGGAAGAACCCCCGGGCCCGGACGAGCCATCGGAATCCCTCGACGATGTCGGTGAAGTAGCCGGGCCGCTTCCGGGTCGCCGCCTGGACCGCGGCCGCCCGAGAGGGGACCCGGAGCCCGACGAGCAGGATCCCCGAGAGGAGGAACGTAAGCGCGTTCGCCACGACGCCCGCGGTCGGTCCCACCGTGACGATCAGCGCCCCGGCTACGGACGCCCCTACGAACGAGAGCGCGGAGCGGCTCGAGCGGACGAGGCCGTTCGCGGCCGCGACCTCGGAGACCTCCACGAGCGACGGGACAATCGCCTGCTCCGCGGGGTTGAAGACGGTCGTGAACGCTCCGAGGACGAAGTAGGCGGCGAGGATCGGAAGGAGGTCGAACTCCCGGAAGGCGAGGTCCGCGGCGACGAGTCCGAGCGCGAGCGCTCGCGAGAAATCCGAGCCGATCATCAGGCGACGGCGGTCGTAGCGGTCGACCCACGCGCCCCCGAAGACGCTGAACGGGATCGCTCCGGCGAGGGCCGCGGTGCCGAGCAGCGCGACGTCGAACGGCGAGTCGGTCGACGCGTAGACGATCCAGACGAGGCAGACGCCCGCGATCGCCGACCCCGCGACCGACCCGAGGCCCGCCACGAAGACCCGCAGGTACGCGGGATTGCGGACGAGGAGCGCGTAGGGACTCGGGGAGGTTCCACCGCGGGGGCGCGAGTTCACCTCGGCTCGAGGCTCCCGGCTCCTCTTGATACCCACGTTCGTCGGGCGAGCCCCGGCGGACGCGCGTCGGCCTCTCCGCGAGGGAGTTCGCCCTTCGCGCTACCGAAGGGCAACGCGGGGACCCCGGGGGCGTTTCCCGGCGGTGACGCCCCCTCGGGGGGATGAGTCAGTATTAAATAGAACCGCATTTCTACCAAATACGAACACCGAGTGGAAACTCGGGGGAACGACCGATGCTGACCGGACAGACACCGATTCTGGTGCTAAAGGAAGGGACGAAGCGAGAGAAGGGGCGCGGAGCGCTCTCGAACAACATCCAGGCGGCCAAGGCGATCGCGGACGCGGTCCGCTCGACGCTAGGCCCGCGCGGGCTCGACAAGATGCTCGTCGACTCCATGGGGGACGTCGTCGTCACGAACGACGGGGTCACGATCCTCAAGGAGATGGACGTCGAGCACCCGGCCGCGAAGATGCTGGTCGAGGTCGCGAAGACCCAGGACCAGGAAGCCGGCGACGGGACGACCACGGCGGTCGTGCTCGCGGGCGAGCTCCTGAAGCGTGCCGAGAGCCTGATCGAGCAGAACATCCACCCGACGATCATCTCCCAGGGGTACCGCCTCGCGTCGACGAAGGCCCTCGAGATCCTGAAGCAGATCTCGGAGCCCGTGACGATCGAGGACCACCAGACCCTCGTGCGGATCGCCGTCACGTCGATGTCGTCGAAGGGCGTCTCGTTCAACCGGGACATGCTCGGCGAGATCGCGGTGAAGGCGGTCACCGCCGTCGCGGAGAAGAAGGGGAACGCCTACAGCGTCGACCTCGACAACATCCAGATGATCAAGAAGCAGGGAGGCTCGATGAGCGACACCCAG
>JAKAVH010000074.1 GCA_021827545.1 Thermoplasmata archaeon | reverse complement strand
GCGTCGGATGGAGTATCGCCTCCGCCCCGCGCCGCGTCGGGCCGCGCTCCCGGGCCGGGTGCGGTAACCGGTCGGGGTAAGGTTCAAGAGCCCGAACGCGCTCGCCGCTTCCGCGCGTTCAGGGGAGCCACGAGCGTGGGAACAGAGTCAACACCCGAACGCGGGAACCATCGCCCGGCGGAACGCGAAGGGGCCCCGGGGACCGGACTTCTCGCCGTCGAGCGGATCGCGCATCACGACATCCCGTCCGTCTGCGCGCTCTACAAGCGCGTGTGGGATCCCCACCGATCGGAGCTGCCGCCCGAACTGTTGAAGACGCTCGAGCCGACGCCGCTCGAGTTCACCAGCGAGATGGAGGGCGTCACGTACTTCGCCGCGCGCCGCGACGGAAGAACGGTCGGCGTGGTCGGCCTTGAGATGGCGCACGGCAGCTGCCATATTGTCAGCCTCGCGGTCGATCCCGAGGCGCGCCGGCAAGGGATCGGCCGAGCCCTCGTGACGACCGGCATCGAGTGGGCGAAGCACAACGGCGCGTCGTCGATCTGGGTCGACCCGCTCGCCAAGTTCGAGGCGGCCGCGAAGCTGCTCACCGGCCTCGGCTTCCAGCCGGCGGGCCTCCTCCACCGCCGGCTGTACCGCGAGGACGTCCGCTACTTCGAACTCCTCCTGCCGTGACCGGGGCCTCCGCCGATCACCTCTTCTCTCCGCCGGGCCTTTCCATGGCGTGCACCGCGGCCTCGAGATCGGGCTTCATCTGGCTCCCGGGCTCTCCGACGAGAATTTCGTCGGCCTCGCCCTCGGCAACCTGGCGGCCTTCGAGGTCGGCCGGGAACGCGGCGAAACGCTGCGATGGCAGGTCGTCCGCGTCGACGGCGCCACGGACCATCACTTCCGCCTGCTGCTGAGCCATCCGGACCGCCCGCTCGACCTCGGGTTCCGACGCCACGTGGAGCGCGTGCTCTCGGCTCTCTCCCGGTCAACGGTCGACGAGCTGCGCGACCGGTTCGAAGCCGCGCAACGAGACGGCCTCCGGCCGGTCGCGCTCCGCCACCTGCACGAAGCGGTCGACTTCTGGAGAGACGATTTCTGGAATTGGCTCGGCTGACGCGCCGGTCGGCGCGCGCCGGCCCGCCGCCGGTCGAGCGCGTCGTCGATCTCCCCCACGCGCACCCCGGCGGGAAGCGGTGCCTTGGCAACCGGGCAACGCCGGCGCACGGAGGACGGGGCCCGATGCCTCGGGAGTCCCCTCGCTCGACCCCTCCTGTCTACTCCGGGCTGGGTCCCCCTCGGTGAAGGTAGCCCAGTTCGAAATCGCATATGGTTCCTCGAAAGGTCACGACCGATCGGCGGGCAACCACCTGATCCGGGGTTCGTCCCCCACGATGGCTCTCTACGCCCTATGCCCAGGGAGGTCGCCTCACCCACGTCACCGAGGTTCGCCCTCAGTGTACCCTCGAGGTTCCCTCCCTTGGGGCCGATACGTTTGGTTCACCTTGAGCTTCCAGTACATCACGCGCAGGAGCTTCGCGGCCGCGGCGGTCATCGCCACGTGCTTTCCTCGTCGACAAACCCGTCAACGGTAGCGGTTCCAGCGCGGGCCGGTCTCCCGAGCCGGGCCGTGACGCGCGCCCAACGCAGCTGGTGCGGTCCGGCCTTGGGGATCGGACCGAGGCGAGTGACGCGGGCCGATCGGTGGATGGATGGCGCGAGGCCAGCGAGGAGACGAGGGTGCTGCGGTCGGGGAATCGATCCGCGTCGCCGACGAAGGCGACCACTGTGAGGGCCGTATAGAACCCGACACCGGGGATGGGGGCGAGGAGCTGGGCCTTCCGGTTCTCCTCGAACTTGGGGAGCCGGAGCTTGCGATGGAACTCTTGGATCTTCTCCTCGATCGCGCCGAACCGTTCCCGTCGGGTCGAAACTCGGGGATCCGTGCCGAGGCACTCAACCGCTCGCTCCCGTCCCTTCTTACTCCCGAGCGACCCTTCGGCGTACGGCACGCCGGTGCGGATGTACTCGGCGTAGACCGGGTGCTTCAACGAGGGGGAGAGGCGGCGTAACCCCGGGCGGGCCCGAACGTCCTTTCGGAGGTCCCGAGTCGCTTTCGGCCCGGCCCAGGCCTCCGGGATCAGGTTGGCCCGAAGCAGGTGGGCCAGCGTGGCCGAGTCCACCCGATCGGTCTTCGTCTTGCTCTTCGCGATGGCCCGGACCTGAAGCGGGTTCGCCAAGATGGTATCGATCCCGAGGGAGCGCAGTTCGTCATAGACAAACTCCCAGACCGGGTTCGACTCGATGACCGCCCGACTTCCCGAGTGACGCCGGAAGAACTCGCTCCGGTGCTCACGGTCGGTCGGCACCTTCGCCCGCTCGACGATCGGCCCGCTCTCGTCCATGACGGTGGTCTGACCGAACGCCGTGGGGATGACCACTCCCAGGTGCATCGGGTCGCCCCCAGTCCCGATAGGGACGGGCTACCTTCACCATGTCATGCCCGTCACGAGCGCCACCTTCATCGGCGACCGATGGTGTTCAGGGGAATCGATTGGTGGAGGAGTGGGGACGCGTGCTGCACGCCCCGGATCTGGCAGAGGCGATCTTGGACCGGGTGCTGGAGCGCGGCCGGTTCCTTCACTTTCGAGGCCCGCCGTACCTCACCGGAAACATGCACTCGCAAGGGCGGTCAATATTTTCGCGAAATGCGATCCAGCGTTTAGCGAACGCAAAGGCGGGGTGACGCGGACCACCCAATCGAAGCGCAGAGGGTGCTGAAATGTACCGCGAGGAGCAGCGGCGATCGCCGTCCCAAGCAGGGCGGCCGGGTCGCACGCGGAGTGTTCCGGACGCCACGCACGTGCTCGTCCTCTGTTACGACGACCCTCAGAATCCCAAATCAGGCGGGGCCCCACGATACTGCTTCGAGATGGCGCGACGATTGGTCGCTGCCGGTTACCGGGTGACGTGGCTCTCGGCACGGTTTCCCGGCGCGCCGATCCAAGAGGATCTGGACGGCGTGAAGATCGTTCGGGCCGGGTCCGAACCCACCACGTTTCTGCACGCGATGGCCCGAGTGGTGGGCAGGTATCGGGACGCCGTAATCTTCGAGTCGATCAGCGGCATTCCGTACTTCACCCCGCTCTTGACTCATCAACCCACCCTTTCGATGGTTCATCATGTCATACCGAGAGAGACCTTCGTTCGAAAAGTGGGGGGGCTCGGCCTCTTGCTCGAATTCGTGCAGAACAGAATCTCGCCTCGACTGTATCGGGATCGGCCGGTCATCACGAACAGCCGCTCGACCGAGGCGGAACTCCGCACTCTTGGCTTCCGGTCGATCCGGGTGGTTCGGTCAGGGGTGGACTTACCCACCAAGGCCGAACTCGGCGGGAACGTCAAGGAGAATTTGGCCGTCATCACCGGGCCCCTGCGTCCGTGGAAGAGAGTCGAGCACGGCCTTGCCGCCTTCGCCGGGCTTCCCACCGACTGGAGGCTGGCCGTGATTGGGCCATTCGAGAACGCGACGTACCGAGGACGCCTCCTCGAGGAAGCCGCCCGGCTGGGAATCGCCGGTCGCACGGTCTTCACGGACCGCGTTCCCGAGCCGATCAAGCGTGGCTTCTATCGTCGGGCGAAGGTGGCGCTGGTCACTTCCGAGAAGGAAGGCTGGGGGCTGAGCGCCGTGGAGCCACAGACGTTTGGCTGCGCGGTCGTGGGGTACGACGTTGCCGGGATACGCGATTCCGTGGGGAACGGTCAAACCGGGGTCCTGGTCCCAAGCGGGGATCTTGGAGCCCTCCGCCAAGCGTTGGTCGATCTCGCGGCGGACACGCGCCGGTTCGAGCGTCTTGCGGAGGCAGCTCGCAACCGATTCATCGACTACACGTGGGACAACGTATTCTCCGATTTCTACGGGGCCTTCCACGAGGCCACCGTTCGTCGGTAACGCGCGGTACGGTGGCTCCGGAGTCGTGCGCGGTATTATCGTTCGAGGGTCGAGGGCTGCGAGCGGTGGGGGGACGTGCCGTGCGGGGCGGGGTTCGTCTCTTGCATTTTCGCGTGCGATGTTCCGGTGGGCGCGTCCCGAAGGCGACCGTGC
>JAKAVH010000082.1 GCA_021827545.1 Thermoplasmata archaeon | reverse complement strand
CCGGTGCCGCCCGGCGGTATGGCCGGCGCTCTCGAGCGCCTCCTTCGAGAGCGCGTCGGCCCTCTCGTTCTCCTCCCGCGGCACCCACCGAAACTCGACCTGCCGGAATCGGCTGGCGAGCTTCGCAAGGTGCTCGTGATAGGCCTTGAGGTGGGGCGCCCTCACTTCGTACGACCCCTGCATCTGGCGGATCACCAACTGGCTGTCCCCGACCGCGACGACGTCGCCCCGGAACCCCTTCTCCGAGAGCCACTCGAGGGCTCGGATCGCGCCGACGTACTCGGCGACGTTGTTCGTCGCGTGCGGGGAGTAGGGCCGGACCGCAAGCCCGCACTCCTCATGGTAGAGGCCGGCACCGACGACGACATACCCCCAGGTGGCGACCCCCCCTCCCCGGGGAGGCTCGCAGGCTCCATCGAAGTGCACCTCGACCCGCCCCGGGTCGATTGCCGCGACCCCCCGGGGGAGCACCACGTCGTCCGGGGCCATCCTCTAGGCCCGCCACGCCATCCCGACGACGAACGGTCGGGCGAGCCGGGGGCAGTTGCAGAACGCCTCGACCCGGTGGCAGCCGGGGCAGTCGGCCGCGTCGACCGCGGAGTCGAGCGGGCGACCACAGCCGCGGCAGTCGCGCGGACGCGCGCACCGAGGACAGAAGGCGAGATCGAACGTGATGACGGTTCGACAGTAGCGGCAGTCGACCGGCGCGTGCGGGTTGTACCCCAACGCCGGGCGGGATGCCGGGACGGGCCGGGCGGAGCCGGACCCGGGCCGCCGTTCGTCCGGGTTACCGAACGTCCCGCCCACGGTCGTCCGCTCGGGGTTCGGTTGGACTCCTCCGATCAGCACCACGAGCAGCCCGATGGGAGAGAGAAAGATCCCCGACTCCTGGAAGAGGTCGAACTGCTCCGTCCCCGTGAGCACGATCGGGGCGGCGACCAGGGAGAATCCGGCGAGGATCACCGCCACTCCCACCAGGGCGATCGAACGGTTCATCGAGCGGTATCGGTCGTCCGGCCGTCCTCCGCGCGTGAATTTAGCCTCGCCCTCCTTCATAAAGCGGTCGGCGCCGACTCGGGCGCCCTCTTTTAGTCTCAGGCACCGTCCGCCGGTCATGTCGACGAACCCGAACATCACCCTCCGCACCACCCTCGGCGACGTCCGCGTCGAGCTCTACCGGGACCGGGCCCCGAAGACCGCCGAGAACTTCCTTGCGCTCGCGCGAAAGGGGTTCTTCACGGGGCTCACGTTCCATCGGGTCATTCCCGGCTTCATGATCCAGGGCGGATGCCCGAAGGGCGACGGCACGGGGGGCCCCGGCTACACCATCCCCGACGAGTTCCACCCCACGCTCCGGCACGACGGCCCCGGGGTCCTCTCCATGGCGAACGCCGGGCCGAACACGGGCGGCAGCCAGTTCTTCATCACGCTCGCCGCCACCCCGTGGCTGGACCAGAAGCACGCGGTCTTCGGAAAGGTCCGGTCCGGTCAGGAGATCGTCGAGAAGATCGCGGCGGTCCCCCGGGACTCGACCGACCGACCCCGCTCGCCGGTACGCATCGTCGAGGTCGTCGTCGCGGGCGCCTGAGCCCGCTCCTTAGGGCGGGTACTCGAACGGCAGGCGTTCGCCCGGGGCGCGGAGGTCCTCGATCGCGGTGACCAGTCCGGCTCCGAGTGCGAGGACCGGCACAAGGAGGACCAGGTCGAACAGTCCCGCGTAGCCCACGACAAGGGAGCCCGTGGTGCCGGGAACGGCGACCCGCAACGTGCCCTGGAACCCGATCGCGAAGAGATAGCCGATCGCGGCGGCCGAGGTGGCCACCGATACTGGGCCGTACGCGCGGGTCGGTCGCAGGATGGAGCCGGCCGTGGAGAGCCCGCTCACCAGGACGCCTCCCAGGAGGAGCGTAGGGGCCGTGACCGGGAGGGTGACGCCGCGGTCCGCGAGGTACGCGAGGACCACGACCGGCAGGCCGACCAGCACGATGAGGAGAGCGACGAACCGTGCGGCACCGGCGAGGATCCGGATCCCGAGGGACGGTACGCGATAGGTCGCGGCTTCGATCGCCCGGGAGGACGGTACGTTCACGGGATCGCCTCCGGAGGAAGGGGGATCGATGCGAGGGGCCCCACGTAGGTCGCCACGATCGTACCCCCCTGCAGCGAGCAGCCGGCCGCGATGGCCACGGTCTGCGTCTGGGAGTACGACGCGTCCGGGGTCACTCCGGGGGCCGACCCGAACGAGAACGTTGCGCCGCCGCAGCTCGCTCCCGTGGAGGAGAGCACGAGCACGTCGAGCGCTCCCGGCTCGGGATCCGGGGCGTGGTTGGAGAAGTCGATCGTGACCGGCACGGCGACGCTTCCGTTGACGGAGGCGGGAGCGCCCAGGGTGGCCGAGAAGCCGGAGAACGGCGCCCCCCAGGAGCGGTTCTGCTCGAAGTGCACCGAGATCGGGAAGAGATAGGCATACGTCGCGTTCCCCCACAGTTCCACGTGGAGGGTCTGGTCCCGCACGAGCAGAGAGGCCGCGGGACCGCTCGCCGAGATCGGGAGGTAGAGCTCGAGGGGCAGGGCCGTCGTCGCCCCCGGCGCGAGGTCGAACGGCGCCGAGCGCGCATCGCCGAGCGGACCGCCGGAGGCGTTCAGGACGTGGAACTCGAACGAGAGTCCGTTCATCGGGTAGAACCCCGGATTGCTCAGCACGAGGGATCCCGAGACCGACACCGTGTCGTTCGCGGCGAAGCCGGCGGTATATCCTCCGGTCTGGGGACTCGATCGTGCGAGCTCGGCCCCCGAGTAGACGACGGAAGCGACGAAAACGAGGGCCACGACCAGCACGACGGTCGACAGGCGGCGAAAGAGACGCGCCGTCCGATAGAGCCGCGGAGGGGGCCGGTCTACCCTGATCGATCCGAACGACGCCATCCTCGACCCCCGAGTATCTTGGCGCCGCGCTGCTTGAAAACCTGTCGTTGAACGCTCCGGGAAGGCCCGACGACCCCCCGGTCCGGAGTTCCGAGGGGGCGGAGGAGGGGAAGAGGCCTCGACCCCCGCCCCGATCTCGGGCGCTCGCGGAGCGGCTTCGGGACCGAGGGGGCGGGCGCCACCCACGACGTCCGGCAGCGGCGTTCTCGGTCGGCGACGTGAGAACCAGCGCTTCGGAAGGAGCGCTCGGTCGAACGAGACTAGTGGAGAGGACGCGCCACGGACCCGGGGCGAGAGCGCCCCCCGGGAACCTCCTCACCGAGCAGCGAAGCGACAAAGGACACGGACCCCTCCTTCGGCAGCGCCTTGGACCCGCTCCCGGTGATCGGGAGAAGCCCGCTGGCACCGGTGAGGGCGACCAGCTCCGGCTCGACACCACGATTGATCGTCACCTCGTTCACGATCACCAACATCTCGAGGCCCATGGCGAGGTTGCAGAGGACGCGCTGGGTTGAGGCGGCGACCTCAGGGTCCGACGCGCGCCGGGCCAGCCGCGGTCCGAGAGAGGCATCCTTGTGCAAGGCATCCACGATCCGGTTCAGCGTCGCGTTCGCCGACGCCACGGAAAGGGAGTCGAACGCCGCCATCGTCTCGGCCAGCCGGACCCTCAGCCGCTCGACCCGGAGGTCGAGCTCGGCGGTCACTCCCGCCGGAAGCCGTTGCAGGGCTCGCCCGTGGGCCCGAAGTTCGACCGCCGCAGCGTGGACCAGGTCGCCCGTCACCTCGAGGACCTTGGCGACCAGACGGTCGCCGATCTGCAGTTGGTGGCTCGGTACGTCGATGTCCCGGGCGATTCGGGGATCGTCCGACGAGAGGAAGAGCTGGCGGGCCATGAGGAGGTACAGCTGGTCCACCTCTTCCTCGAGCTCCTCGGCGGTCTCGAGCTCGGACGCGTCTCCGTGCACGAGGACGGACCGGCAAGCGCGGAGTTCTCCGTCGAGGAGCTCCACGACCCGGTGGAGGAGTCGGGGGAGCTCGTGCTTTCCGGGGTCGATGAAGTTCTGGACCTCTACTCCCTCGGTACGGTCCTCGACCACGCTGGTGCCCAGTAGGCGTTGTGCGGTACGATGGGTCCGGGAACGCTGCGCGGGGGTGAGACCTCCCCGGGCCACGACCAGTACTCGGTCCTGCCCGGTAATGTAGCTTCCCACCAGGAGACGGCCGAGCAAGGTGGCGGAGATCCTCGTCGCGTCGATGCGTAGGATCTTCTGGGGCCTCCCGTTCGACCGGCCGGGCTCGAGCCGCCCGGTCCCGAGTTCGTGAGGCAGCCCCCCGCGGGTTGCGGGAAAAGGCGGGTCGGATGCTGGACGGATCTTTGCAGCGCCCATCTCCGACCCGCGGCAGTCGATGCGTTCTCGTTCGGTCTACGGCGGGGAGGCGAGGTGGGCGGGCAGCGTGCTGTCGAGGTAGAGCAGCGCGGCGATGCCCGCAAGGGCGACCATGACCACGAACGCGATCACGGTAGCGTTGATGTAGACCGGGAGACGGAACGGGGACGCTCCGCTCTCCTCCGAAGCGCTCACGGAGTCTGCGGGGACGATCGGCTGCACCGCCCGGGTCGCGCCCAGCAGGGAGGGGCGGCGCCGAGGAGCCGCGACGCCGGCCGCGGCCGGGGCCGTCGTCGAGCTCGGCGCGGTGGTGTAGTGGTCGACGACCAGGGTCGCCGGGAACGCCAGGATGCCCGTAAGTCCGAACGCTCCGTAGAGGAGGAAGGTCTCGAGCGGGTCCTTGGTCAGTCCGAGATGGTAGCCCGACCAGCCGTAGGCGATCGTCATCCCGCCCGCGATGAACGCGAACAGGCCCGCGAACTGCAGCTTCAGCGACGCGGCCATCGAGACCGCGAGGATGAGCAGCGTGGCGCCGAACAGAAGGTAGATGTCCGTGAAGAAGATATTGTAGGCCCCGGGAAGCGGCCAAGTGGTCTCAGCCCAGAGCGCCAAGGCGGTGGCGATGAAACCGACGCTCCCGAGGGGGATGGCTCCGGCTTTTAGGACCCCCTTCGCGGAGGCCGTGTCGCTCCGGCGGATCGACAGGAACGTAACGATCCCCACGTATCCCACCAGAACCGCGGCGACCAGCAGGAGAGCTTCTTGAAGGGCCAGGAAGTCGATGAACGCCATGGTCCCCTCACTCCTTCGGAGCCTTGCGGCTCGTCGCGGGCGCGACCGAGCTGTCGTTCTCCATCCGACGGGGCCAGCTCGGCACCCTCGCCTTTCGGCGCCAATTCGCTCGGTCGAACACTCGGTGTCCTTGTCCTAGTCGCATAGGCTGCCTCTGGCCAGGGAATCGGCATCGAAACTCATCCCCCTGCGCTCCCGGCCGTAAGGAGAGTAAGGAGAATGTACCGCTCTCCGAGGAGATTCGTCGGCGCCTGACGGGACCATTAATGAGCCGAGGACGTTGGGGGAACGATGCCGCGGGCGCGGAAAGAGTCCGAAGGGGCCCCCGCACCGCCCGGTTTCACCCGTCGGGTCCAGCGGACCGGTTCCTCCTCGCTGTCGATCACCCTTCCGAAGGCGTGGACCGACTCCATGAACCTGCAGACCGGAGACACGCTCCGGTTCCGTGATCTCGGCGAGGGGCGGCTCGAGGTCAGTCCGGTTCGGTCCGAGGTCCCGTCCGATCGTCGGCAGAAGCTCCTCCGCATCGATGCGACGGGCGCGCCCCCGAAGCTCCTGGCACGGCTCCTCGTGGGGGCGTACATCACCGGCCAAGACCAAATCGTCGTGACGGCCCGCACGGGCCTGACGAACGAGCAGCGTCAGGAGGTGCGACGGACGGTCGGCCACGTTCTCGGCATGACGGTGGTCGAGGAATCCGGTTCGGTCGAGGTGCAGAACTTCGTCGACCCCGGCAAGTACCAGTTCCAGCGACTCATGAGCCAGGTCGTCCGGATCCTTCGGACCGAGATCGAGATCTGCCGGGCCGTGCTGAAGGGGGCCGGGCGGGCAGCGCTCCAGCCTCTCGGAGCGATGGAGGACGAGATCGACCGGTTCTACCTCTTGATGGTCCGCCAGCTCCTGCTCTCCTCGGACGATTTCCAGATCGCTCGCGACATCGGCGTCGAGAGCCATCACTACCAGATCGGCTACCGGCTGGTCGCGAAGGTGCTGGAGGTGACGGGGGACCTCACCTCCGGGGTCGCGCGAGAGCTCGGGGAGAATCTCGTGGGCCTTCGGCGGCTTCCGAAGAACGCCATCGCGGAGCTCGACGGACTCCTCGAGCGGACGGACTCGCTCCTCGAGCGGACGATGGAAGCGTTCGGCAACCTCTCCGTGGTCGATGCGAACGCGATCCTCAACGATCTCGAGCAGGAGATTGCGGCCAGCTCCTCGCTCGGCGATGCCTTGGCACGGCGTACGGCGGACCGGCGGGTCGCGGTTGCGGCCCAGCGCGTCCTATCGAACCTCTGGATGACCCTCGAAATGCTCGTGATCGTTAACGAAGTGACGATCAACCGGAGCGTCGAGCCCGAGACGGTCGCGCGCACCGACCGGACGGTCTCCATGAACTCGCGCGAGACTCGGGGCTGACCCCCCCCGAAGCGGCTCGTGAGTTCGCGACCGAACTCTCGGCGACGGAGGACTCGCCGGAGCCCTCTGCCGAACGAAAACGACGCGTGCGTCCCCGATCTCTCGGCCCCGGCCCGGAATGCCCTCGCTCGGAACCTGACTTCGGGCGGTCCGCAGCTCGCGCACATTAACCCAGGATGGGGCGCGCGGACCGGCGAGAGCGGTCACGGGCTGCTCGCCGGCCCCTTCACGACGCCTCGGGGGGGCCGCTGGGGCCAAACCCCACCCGTTCGTACCGTCGGACGCGATAGATCAGCATCGCGACCAGCCAGGTCCCGATGAACAGGGTCACGATCCCGATGCCGACCCAACCCCACACGTCGATCCCGGCCGGGCCCGCGGAACTGCCGAGCCAGTTCATCGTGGTCCAGAATCCGAAGGGGCCGCCACTGAGATGGAACTCGGAAGCAAGGACGCCGAGGATCTCGATGGTGCCGATGATGAACGCCACCATCACGGAGATGATCGTCAGGGTGAGATTGTAGAACACCTTGCGGATAGGATGGGCAAAGGCCCACCCGTACGCATAGCGCATGCTGAGCCCGTCAGTGGTGTCCGTCAAGACCATCCCGCAAGCGAACATGAACGGCAGGACGAGTATCGCCCAGAGCGGAAACCCGGCCGCCGCCGTTCCCACCGTCACGGTGATCGCGATCAAGGTAACCTCGGTGGCGGTATCGAACCCGAGCCCGAACAGGAGTCCCACCGGATAGATCTGCCAGGGCTTGTTCACGAACTTGAACAGCCAGCTGAAGTAGCGGTTCATGAAGCCCCGGCTGTTCAGTTGACGCTCGAGACGCTCGTTATCGAGGACGCCGGATCGCAGTTGACGGAAGATTCGGTAGACCTCCCAGAAGATTAGCAGATTGATGAACGCAATGAGGTAGAGGAAGCCCCCCGAGATCGCCGTGCCGAGCACGGCACCGACCGACTCGAACGTCGGATACGCACCGAGGATGAACCGGGCGGCGACGACCAGGCCGACCAGCATGCTCATCACGATGGTGGAGTGACCGAGCGAGAACCACGTCCCAACCGTGTACGGCTTCTGACCGTCCTGAAGGAGCTTGCGCGTGGTGTTGTCGATGGCGCAGATGTGATCGGCATCGACCCCGTGCCGAAGTCCGAGCGTGTACGCCAGGATGCCGAGACCGATGAAGATCCCCCAGGTCCGGCCAATCACGAGCGTGGCGACGAAACCGAGAACGGTCGCGGCGATGAGCACCGAATAGAGGATCGTCGCGCCGCGTTTCTCGTGGGCGTCCAGAGTGAAGGGGTTCCCCAGGCGGACTGCGCCGGCCATAGACGCGCTGGGACCCATCGCTCAACCCACGGTCCTCGAGATATAACGATTATGTGGGAATCCAAAATGGTAATACTTCGTCGGCGTGCCCCGGCCGGACACCCGCCCCGCACCATTATGACCTGCGGCCCGCTGGCGCAGCGGACCTCGGCCATGGCACGCTCCCGAACTCCCCGTACCTCCACGACCCGTCGGACCGCGGATCTGGCGTACACCCCGCGGCGTCGAGCGCACTACAAGAGGGAGGACGAGTACGTCGTACGCGTCGGGATCTCACTGGAGCCCACCCTCGTGGACGCTCTCGACCGCTGGGTCCGAGTGCGAAACTCTCCGAGCCGGTCGGATGCGATCCGGTTCCTGGTTCGCAAGGAGCTGGCGGACGATACGGTCACCGACCCTGACGCGGACGCGGTTGGGACCGTGATGCTGCTCTACCGGCACACCGCGCCGAACGTACTTCGACGACTCACGGCCGCGCAGCACCATTGGGGACAGCATATCCAGTTCTCGACCCACGTTCACCTGAGCAGCGACGCCTGCGTCGAGGTTGTGGTTCTCGCGGGGAAGCGCGGCGAGGTTCGGGCGGCCGCCGAGGACCTTCGGGGCGTAAAGGGCATTCTGCAGGGAGACTTTCTGATCGGCGTTCCGTCCGCGATCGGTGTTTCGCTCGACCACCATCACCCTCACGCGATCCCGACCGGACACCCGGCCGAACCCTCCGTGAGCCTCGACGCCTCGGGAGGTCCGGGTCGAGCGGCCGTGCGAACCCGGCGGTGAACCCGCTCTCTCCGGCCTCCCGAGATCGTGCGGCACCGGCGCGTCGCCGTTCGGCGAATTGGCGACCGAGGCGGGATTCCCCCAACGCGGGATCGGGCCGGCCCCGTCAACCTTGACCTCCCTGTTGGGTGGCGGAGGAGAAAGACCGCCGCTTCCGCGCCGCGAGACGGACCCCGGGCCGCATCTTCGGGATGGAGCGCTAAACTCGTCGCGGGCGTAGGTACCTCAGGACGCGCCCGGTCGAGAATGCCCCCCCCGCCCCGCTCTGGGATGCGCGAGCCGCCCACCCCACCGGTGGCGCACATCGACCTCGGGATCCATCCACGACGGAGAATGGACGTGGGGGGACACGGAGCGAAGGCAGCGAATCCCCGTCAGCGGCAGGGTCCGGAGTCGTCGCGCTCAGCCAACCTTAAGGAGGCCCGATCTATCCCATCCCCCCCGAGGGGATATGCCGGGACATCAACGACACGCTATCGAGGCCCGTCTGGCGCGGATCGAAGGGCATGTTCATGGGGTCCACCGGATGGCCCACGAAGGCCGAAGTTATCCGGAACTGGTCCACCAGATCACGGCGATCCGTTCCTCCCTGGATGCGGTTCTCCAGGCGATCGTCGAAGACCTCGTCCAGGACTTTGTCGCGCGCGCGACCCCAATAGGACGGGCTTCACCGTTGGTAGAAGAACTCCGCGAGGTCGTCGCGAGTGCCCTCTGATCCCCTTCGAGACCTCGAAATCGAGGAGAGAGCATGTCGACGCTTCCGCATGGGGAGGGTGAGGCGCGCCCCCGGATCCTCCGTGGACTCCGACTGGCGGTGGAGCTCTCCGTCGTTGTGCTCGCCGTCGAAGCGGTGGGAGCTTTCTTTTCACACAGTCTATCGCTGACCGTCGATACGGTCCACAACATCCCCGACATTTTCCTCTTCGCGCTCTCCTACGCGGCGTTGCAGCGGACCAAGACCGGCTCAACGGCAGAGTTCACTTTCGGAAGGCACCGTCTAGAGGTGTTCGCGGGGATCGCGAACGGCTTGCTCGTGCTCGGCACGGGGGTCGCCTTCGGATATGCCGCACTGGACTCGTTGCTGCGCGCCGCCCCGTTCGCCGGAGCCGTGGACCCTCTCTGGCTCCTCGCGGCAGCCCTGCCCACGCTGGCCCTCCGATTCGTGAACCTGAACGCGCTCGGACGGCTTCCGGGCCGGATCCGGGACCTCAATCTTCGGGGGGTGATGGTCCACCTCGCGAGCGACGTCGCCATCACGGCCGCTTTGCTCTTTGCAGGGGTCACGCTTCTCGTGCGCCCCGCGTATGGTGGGGCCGATGCCGTCGCCGCCCTCGCCATCGGCGCGATCCTGATCTACGAGTGCGCCCCCCTGCTCCGCGGTGGGTGGGAGGTACTTACGGAGAAGACGCCGAGAGGGATCTCCCTCGAGAAGATCACGCATGCCGCCCTTGCGATTCCCGGAGTCACCGGGGTCCACGATGTCCACGTCTGGGCCGTGTGCGACACCCTGGTGTGCATGACCGCGCATGTCGGAGTGAAGGAGATGTCGATGCGGGAAGGAATGTCGGTCGTCGGCCTTCTCCGAGAGTCGATGGAGCGAGACTTCGGTATCGTTCACGCGACCTTCGAAGTGGAGGCCGCCTAGAACTCGGGGGTCGACCGCGGCCCGCCAGCGCGGGAGCGTTACTCGGGGAGACAGTGACCATGAGAACACGAACCCCACAGTTCCGCTCGCGCCCGCCGTCACCGCCCTTTCGATAGGCGACTCGAGTCTCGCGCGACCGTCCGTGTTGGTGAGAGGGAGGCACCTCTCGACCATGGGGCGAAAGGCGAGGCGAACGAGGAGAGAGCGAACGCCCTATCGGAGAAGGTGCAGCCGTCCGAACGGTGGTCGCGGGAGCCCGGTCTCGAGGTCGAGCGAACGGAAGGGCGGAGGGCCGACGGGAGTTCGTTACCGAGCATCGGCGTCCCGCACGGGGAGGTCTCCGTGCTCGGCAACGAACGGAACGGGACCCATCGGGTGATTGTAGTCCTCGACATCGCCGAGGGGACTCGGACGCCACTCCATCGGTTGGATGTCGGCCAGAGCACCCGGTTTCTCTCCAACTTGAGGCTCGCGCGTGCTCCGAACCCCGGATGCGGGTTCGCCGGGTACCCCGGCAGTCTTCATCACGCGCCCGAGATCCGGCAGATCTCCCTCGAACAACGGCTCCGCATCGCAGTGACCGATCTTTCGTCATTCAATCGGTTGCTCGACGCGATGCAAGAGGTCGCGACTGGCGCACTCCGAATGGGCCAGATGTTCGAGTCGTTTCACTTCGGCGGCTGAGAGCGAGATCACCACGGGGTTCGGTGGAAAGTCTTCCACGAGGCGTGCACTCCCCCAATAAGAGTGCCATAGTCTCCCGTGCCGAGTCGCAGAGGCGAACCGTAGCGCGATGCCCGCGGACTGGATGAGGGCTTTCACATCCCGTTCATCGTGGCGCGCTCGGAACAGTCCGCGGGTCTGCAGATGTCGGTTCGATGAACTTTGACCTAAGCCACTGGAGGGACTTGAACCCCCGACCTGCTGATTACGAATCAGCCGCTCTGCCGACTGAGCTACAGTGGCAACCTTCAGGGCGGATGCCCGGTTCTTCATAAGTTTGGGCTACCCTCCAACCACGACCGCGGGGGCGATCGTGCTCTCGAACTTGGCGAACGCGGCGCGGCCGCGGGTCTCTCCGAGACCGCTATAGTAGCCGGTCATGGCGACGGACTCGTGGCCGTAGAGGGGCTTCGGGTGACGAGGCTCGCGCCGGCGTAGTCCGCGATCCTTCCGATCCGACCAGGACTACCCGAAGACAAACCCACGGCTTTCGGAGTAGTGGAACGTTGCGGGAGTACGGAGTCCGTCTCGCTGCGGCGGGGGCTCGTTCAGGTCACGGCGCCCGCGCTGAGTGGGGTCCTGCATTGCATACCGAAAAGCCCGAGACCGGTGCGCCGAACCGGTCGGCTTCCACGACGCGTGGCCCACCCTCGAAGGGCGGTGCAGAGACCCCCACCCGGGCCGTGATCGACGATCGCCACGGCTCCCTTCGGGAGCAGCGGGTCGAGCGCACGGAACTCGCGCGCGCTCCTGAGGCAGTCGTGGGGCACGTCGTAGACGAAGAGCTCGACAGCCGGGAGTTCCTTCACGCGGAGTGGGAGGACTCGGGCCTTGTCGCCGATTCGAAGGTCCCAGCGCCCCCGCAGACTGGGCGGAATCGCCCATCCGGACGTCCGGCCCGGCGGCAGGGTCCAAGACGCCCCTCCCCGGGACCCCACCGGCGAGCGGGGCTGGGAGGGGCGGTCCACCGAGTGGAGGATCCCCGCCCCGTTCCGCTCAAGCGCCGCCAGGAGGTAGGCTGAAGAGACTCCCGAGGAGACCCCTACCTCGATGACGTGGCGGGGTCGAAGGAGTTGGGCCAAGGCGTATAGCTCGAGGGGAGCATCGATCTCGATGTACGAGCGGCGCCCCTCCGCTCGGTGCTCCCGGGCCAGATGCCGGTAGAGCGAGCGCTCGTTCGATGCCTCGCCAATCGCAGAGCGGGCGGCGGCCGGCGGAACCCCCGCGAGCTCGGCGACCCAGTGGGCGTCCGGGTCCTTTTTTCGTTCAAGCTGGCCCCCCGGTCACGGAGCGAGGATCTCCTCCAAGTTTCCGACCCAGCGAAGGGTGCGGGAGGCCTCGGGACGGGCGGCACGCACTCGGGAGTACGCCGCGTCCAGCGGGATGCCCTCGGCCCGGTGAAGGTACCAGGCCGCCCCGAGCGGCGAGCGGAACTTCCCATGTCCGCAGAAGACGAGGACAGGAGTCCCCTTGGCGCGCGCGGCCTGTATCTCGTCCGCCAAGCGATCGAGGTTCCTTCGATCCGCACGGTCCGCCCGTTCGTTGTAGATCGGGACGTGCGAGGCGGGAGGCATATTCGGCGGCGCCTCATCCAAGACGCAGAAGCGTGCCCCCTCGAACCTGACGGCGTCCTCCCAGTTCCCGACATAGACGTTGGGAGCAATCTCGGACGGGGTCTTCCTTGCGGGCTTGGCCCGGGATGAGCTCCTCGTTCCCTTGCTCCGCATTCTCCCTCGCCCTCACACAACCTTAGACCCTCCCGCCCCATCTGCATAGGCCCGCCCCCGGGCGGCCCGCATTAAATACCGCCTCCGCGCTCCTCTCGAGGAATGGCGATCGTCGACGCGCGGGTGAGGATCCACCACCCCTGTCCGTATTGCGATCTATCGACCCGCTTCCCGCGCACCCTCTTCCTGCTCTGGTGCGACAACCGCCGTGACACGGTCCTCGTCTCAAGCCAGAATCGGGAGGAACTCCGCGGTGTGCTGGCCGCGTGGAAGCGCGGATTCCACGCCCGGGTACTTCTTCGGGAGGGGAACGACGCGCTGCTCATCGTTCCCGACTTCGAGTGGCGAAATCCGCCCTCAGTGACCAGGATGGCCCGGGCAGGTGGGGTTTGGGCGCTTCATCCGGTCCTCTATTTCGGAGGAGAGGAAACCTACCGGTTCCTCGCCCCCTCGCGTGCCGGCTTGCACCGTCTGTTCCGGAAGTTACGGCGCTTGGGCGCGGTTGAGGTCCTGTCGATCTCCGACAGTGCGGGACTGGACTCGGTCCGGACCGTACCGGCCTCGACGGTCCACTTGCTCGAGGGGCTGACCGATCCGCAAATCCGCTCGTTGGTGGTGGCCCGCGATGCCGGCTTGCTGGAGGTCCCAGCACGTTCGAGCTGGGCGTCGGTCGCACGGGCTCAAGGGATCGCCCGATCCACCTTCGGGGAGCACCTGAGAAAAGGGCAGCGAAAGCTCCTCGAGAACAGCTACCCTCTTCTCCGCGCGAAGCTGGGCTCGCGGGGGGCGAAGGTGAGACACGATTCCCGCGTGCTCGGGTGAGACGCTGGCCCGGGGGTCTCGCTCAACCGCGGACATGGAAACGCCCCCGGGTCCGCGAGACCCTCCCCTTTGCCGGGAGGGTCGCCTCTCGGATTTCGGGGGCGGACTGTGCTCGTCGAGCTTCGCAGGCCGAGTCCTCCGCTCCCAGGGCGCGGGGTCGAGCTCGGACACCGGCCCTCCCGGAACGCGGTGCCCGGGAAGACACGTGCGAGAGCACTCTCGATGTTCCAGTAACGACGCCCTCCCCCACCGCTGACGGCGGCTGGGGGTACCGGTGACCGGGAGATCCCTGCGGGAGGTGCGCCACTCGGAAATGCCGCTTAGGGACTGAGGTCGGGCACGTCCGAACTCGTCGGTCGGGTGGGATGCCCGGGACGGGTCTCCTCGCCACTTCCGCCGGAGAGTCAATCCACCGACCGTCAACATCGTGGAGGCGGTACCCTCGAGCCAGTTCGCCGATCTCAGCGGCCTTACCTCGCCATCGATGGCGATCGGGATCCGTCGCACGATGCACGACGGCTCGCCCGGCGTCCTCGGGGCTAATGAGCTTCCGCTTCTTCTCCTCGGGGTAGTGGGCCATCGCCTCCGTTGAGGTCCAGTCTGGCCTCAGGCCCACGGCCGTCACCCCAGGTGTCCGACAAGCCCGCGACGCCGCGGAGTGGAATCCCGGACACCGAAACTTCCGCACCCGGGACCGGGCATCTTATACCGGGCAACGGTACCGTCGCCACGGACCATGCGGGTGGTCGTCTTCGGCGCCACCGGGCGGATCGGGAGCCGCGTCACGGACGAACTCCTTCGCCGTGGTCATCATGTGACCGGGGTCGTCCGCCGGAAGCGGCCGGGAGGAAAGTTCCGTGCCCCCGTCACCTTCGTCAGCGCGGACATCACGGACGCGGAGAGCGTGGCCCGAGCGGTCCGAGGCCACGATGCGGTCGTCTCGGCCGTGGGTCCGGGGCAGGCGGAGCCGCCCGAGGTCGTTCTCCGCTCCGTTCGCGCCCTGCTCGACGGGCTACGCCGCGCGCGGGTCTCCCGACTCGTGGTCGTGGGTGGGGCCGGCAGCCTCGAACTTCCCGGCGGCGGTCACTACCTCGACGCCCCGGACTTTCCGCGCGCCGGAATGCCGGTCGCGCTAGCGCACCGCGCGGCACTCGAGGCGTACCGGGGCGAGACCGAGCTCGAGTGGACCTATCTGAGTCCCGCGGCATCGGTCGTGCCCGGGGTCCGCACGGGTCGCTACCGTACCGGCTCCGACCACCTTCTCACGGACCGCGAGGGGGTGAGCGCGATCTCGGTGGAGGACCTCGCGGTCGCCATCGTCGACGAGCTCGAGACCCCGCGACATCTGCGCCGTCGGTTCACGGTGGCCTCGGCCTAGACCGGGGACCCTGGTTCGGCTTCCGCCGGCCCGGCCACGGCATCCAGGGCCTCGACCAGGTCCCGCAGCAGGTCTTCCGTGTTCTCGATGCCGAGCGAGAGCCGCACAAGGCCGTCGTCGATGCCGCGTGCGGTGAGCTCGGAGGGCGAGAAGTGGCGATGGGAGGTCTTTCGCGGTACGCTCGCCAGGCTCTCGACGCCTCCGAGGCTCGCGGCCACATGAACGAACCGGAGACCGTCCAGGAACCGCTCGGCGGCGGCCGCCCCTCCCCGAAGGGAGACCGAGAGCATGCCGCCCCGCCCCCGCATCTGCCGCGCGGCGATCGCCTCCTCCTCCGCGCTTCCGCGGCCCGGATAGTGAACGCGCGCGACCGCGGGATGGTCGCGGAGCCCCTCGGCGACGCGCCGTCCGTTCTCGTTGTGCCGGGCGACCCGGAGCTCGAGCGTCTTCAGTCCCCGCCCCAGGAGGAATCCCGCGAACGGGTCGAGCGGGGATCCGAAGTAGCCCTTCGCGTCGATCCGTTCCACGAGCGAGGCCGACCCTACGACCGCACCGGCCAAGAGATCGGAGTGGCCGCCGAGGTACTTGGTCGCGCTGTGGACGACGAGGTCCGCCCCGAGGGAGAGCGGGGTCTGGTTGACCGGGGACGCGAACGTATTGTCGACGAGGAGCACCGCGCCGACCCGATGGACCGCTTCAGCCCAACGCCCGAGGTCGTGGACCGAGAGCAGTGGGTTGGTAGGGCTCTCGACGATCGCGAGGCGCGTGTCGCGGCCCACGACCGATTCGGGCGCGCGGGCCTCGCGTTCGGAGATCTCCCGCGCCCGCACGCCGTAGCGCGGAAGCAGGTCGGTGAGGAGGTCGGTCGTCCCGCCGTACAGCCCGTCAAGGGCCACGACCTCGTCCCCCGCGCGGAGCAACGATAGGACCGTGGCGGTGATCGCCCCCATCCCCGAACCGAAGAGGCGGCACGCCTCGCCTCCTTCGAGGTCACGGATCACTTCGGCCGGAACCTCCACCGTCGGGTTCGTGAGTCGGCTGTAGAGGTACGCTTCGGCGCGCCCCGAGGACTCCGAGCGCTCGGGAGGCCAGTGGAAGGTCGAGGTCTGGTAGATCGGCGGCACGACCGCGCCGGCATTGTAGTCGGGACGACGCCCCCCGTGCACCAGCCGCGTGGAGATCCCGCTCCACGGTGGCAGCGGCTCGAACCGGCGGCCCGGCGAACGACGGACCTCCTTCGGGGCCGGGGTCTCGGTCACAGCCGTCGGCCCCCGGAGGATCGCCCCTCTCCCGTCCGGAGCACGCGAAGGCGATCCGGCGCTCCGACGGACTCGAGGTATCGCGCGACCGAAGGAGGGACGAGCTCCTTCCAGCCCCGGTCGTTCGCCAGCAGCCCTCGCAGACGCTCCCCCTCATAGCGACGGCGGTCCACGAGCGGAGGGCTCTCCACGTCGTAGCCACCGCGTTCGAAGAGAAGGCGGGTCAACGGGTTGTTCGTGTAGACCCGGTCGAACACCGGCAGAAGGCCCTCCAGATAGCGCACCCAGATCGAGTGGCGCTGGATGTCGAGCACCGGCACGATCTCGACCCGCTCGAGCTCGGCCTCGTCAACGGCGCGGGCGATCATCTCGAACCGTTCGCCGGCGGTGAAGGGATTCCTCCAGGTGAACGACTCCTGGGCGCTTCCGATCCCGAGGAGAAGCGGCGCGTCGGGCCGGGCCCTTCGGATCTCGCGGACGACCGAAAGATGGCCGCGGTGGAACGGTTGGAACCTCCCGATCAACAGGCCGCGCACGGAACGGGGAGTCAGTCGGGGCTCAAATCTTCCACGTCGTCCAGGAACTCGTCGATGTGGGGGCAACGCGCGGTGAGGTAGTGTCGGCAGTGATCGCAATGGCGATCGTTCCACGCCGGACCGAGCAGGTGGTTGAACTCGTAGCAGGGACGGTTGACGAACCGCTCCTCATCGTCACCCTCCCCGCCACCGGGGCCGGGCGGAGGCGATGGCACGGGCGGGTGCACGGGAATGCGGAACGATCCTCTCACGACCCGGCCGGCCGTCCCGGGGGCGTCGCCGGCGCGCCGGGAGCGGGGATCTCTTCAGGGGTGCGGCTCGTGGCCCGCACCATTGCGGACAGCCGCTCGAGGAGCGACTCCTTCTGCGAGCCCTGCCCGACAAGGGCGTACTTGAGGACGTCCCGGAGGGTCCGCACCGGGATCACTTCGACCACGCCCCGGTACCGGGACTCGAGCACGAGGTCGTCCAGGTTGTCTTCGGGAACCAGCACCCGCTTGATGCCGGAGTCGGCCGCAGCCTCGACCTTCGCGGTGACCCCGCCCACGGGCAACACCTGGCCACGCACGCTGAGGGAGCCGGTCATGGCGACCGACTGATCGACCGGGACGCCTTCGAGGGCGCTGATCACCGCTGTCGCAATCGAGACCGAGGCGCTGTCCCCCTCGACGCCGTCCGACGTGCCGACGAACTGGATGTGGATATCGTAGCGAGAGACGTCCTCGCCGGTGTACTTCTTGATGAGCGCGCTGACGTTCTGCACCGCCTCGCGCGCGATCTCGCCGAGCTTGCCCGTCGCGACCACGACCCCCCCGTCGCGGGTCTGCGCGGGGGTCACCTCCGCCACGATGGGAAGGACGATCCCCGAGAACTCGGCCATGCCTGTCTGGGCGTTGATCGCCGCGAGGCCGTTAACGATCCCGACCGCCGCGCCCTCCGTGGAGAACATGCGGTACTCCTTGCGGCGTTCGATGTAGCGATCGGCGATCTGCTGCTCGAGCGACCGGCTGGCCCGCTTCGCCTTGACGACCTGCTCGGCGTGGACGATCGGGACCCCTTCGCTGAGCGCGATGTCGCCCGCGACCCGGACGAGCCCTCCGAGCTCCCGCAGGCGCAGGGTGAGCTGGCCCGAGCGGCCCGAGCGGCGCTGCGCCTCCCGGATCACCTCGGCGATCGCCCCGATGTCGAAGTGAGGGATCTTCTTGTCCTTCAGGACCTCCTGGGCGATGAAGCGGACGAGCTTCATCCGGTTGTCCACCGTGTCGGCCATCGTCGTCTTGACGTAGAGCTCGTAGCCGTAGCCGCGGATCCGGGACCGCAGCGCCGGATGCATCGTCTGGACGCTGTCGACGTTCCCCGCGGCGACCAGCACGAAGTCCGCCGGGACCGGCTCGGTCTTGACCATCGCACCGGCCGAGCGCTCCGACTGGCCGACGATCGGGAACTTCCGCTCCTGGAGGGCGGTAAGGAGCGAGTGCTGGCTCTCGATCTTCAGGAGGTTGATCTCGTCGACGAAGAGCACCCCGCCGTTCGCCTTGTGGATCGCTCCGACCTCGACCCGCTCGTGGGGCGGAGTCTCCAGCCCGCCCGACTGGAACGGGTCATGCTTCACGTCGCCGAGGAGCGCCCCCGCATGGGCGCCGGTCGCATCGATGAACGGAGGCTTGTCGTCAGGAGAATGGGCGACGAGGAGCTTCGCCACACCCGCGCCGGCGTCGTTCCGGCCCCCGGAGAAGCGGACCAGAGCGTAGACGATGAAGACGATCAGGAGTCCCACGAGCAACGCCGTCAGGTCGTGCGTCGTCAGGACGATGTAGAGCGTGAACGCGAAGATCGCGAGCGAGAGCACCACGAAGAGGATCGTGCGCTGTTCCTTCTTCTGGGCCGCCTCGAGCTTCTGCGCCGCGACGATCTCCTTCCCCTTTCCGGAAGGGACCACGCGGATCTTCGGCTCGTTCGCGTCGTCGTTGTTGGGGTAGGCCAGGATGTCCTGGAGCTGCTCCTTGGGCAGGAAGTCGACCATCGCCCGGGCGAGCATGCTCTTCCCGGTCCCCGGCTCTCCGATCAGGATCATGTGGCGTTTCTGGGTGGCGGCCTTGCGCGCCACCTCGACCGCCTCGTCCTGGCCGATGACCTGGTCCAAAAGACGGGGCGGGACCTCGACCTGAGCGGTCGACGCGTACGGAAGGGCATGTGCCCAGCCGTCCAGCTCGCTCGCGGGGGCGGACGGCTCGGTCCCAGTGGGCGGTTTCTCCGCGCCTTCTGCCATGTCGGCGTCCCAACCCGATGCCACCGGGGTCGTGCGCCAAGTAAACGAAGCGGGGGAGTGTATAAATCCCTTCGGGCCGCCGCGCTTCACTTCCGCGAGTTTCTACCGTTCGGCGTAACTCCCGCCCACCGGCTACGACGCGCGCGCCGTCGGGCGGGTCCGTTATCTAAACCACCGGGCTCCGGCCGCCGATGGCGACCGCCCGCCTCTTCGGAAAGCCGATCGCCGACGCGCTGAACGCCGAGAGTCGCGCGACGGTGACCGGCGCCGGGCCCGGAATCCCTCCTCCGTCGCTCGTCAGCGTGCACCGGGGGGTCGATAGTCCGTTCCGGTTCTACCTCCGACGTCAAGAGCGGGCCGCCGCGGCGGTCGGCCTCCGGTTCCGGGACGAGGCACTGGCCCCGGGAGCCGGCCCGTCCGATCTCCTCGCGCGGCTCTCCGAGCTCGACCGGGACCCCTCGGTCCACGCGGTGCTTCTCGAGCACCCGCTGCCGGCCCCGTTCGATTTCTATCGGGCCGTCGGTGCCCTCCGCCCCGAAAAGGACGTCGACGGCGTCGGCACCCAGAACCTGGGCCGGCTCGTGGCCCAGCGCCCGATCCACGCCCCGGCCGTCGCGCGGGCCGCGCTCGCGATCGCACGGCACTACGGGCTCCCCGTGGAAGGGGAGCGGGTGGTCGTGGTCGGTCGTTCGGAGACGGTCGGCCTGCCGCTCTCCCTCTTGCTGGCGGGCAAGGCGGAGGGGATCCACGCGACCGTGACGGTCGCCCACTCGCGCACGAAGGACCTGCGGGCCGCGCTGGCCGGGTCCCGCACGATCTTCTCTTGCGTCGGCCACCCGGGCCTTCTCACGCGCGCCGTCGTCCCCGAGGGCGCGCACGTGATCGACGTCGGCCTCTCGAGCGTCCCGGACCCGGCGCAGCCCGGCCGGTCGATCGCGGTCGGTGACGCCGACGCGGCCTCGCTCGACGGCTGGGCCGGCTCGTTGACGCCGGTGCCGGGAGGGGTGGGGCCCGTCACGGTCGCCGAGCTCATGGCGAGCTGCGTCCGCGCCTGGCAGCTGCTCACCGCCCGGGAGGCGACGGAGGCTCGATGACCGACCGCGCGCCGTCGTCGGGACCGCCGGACGGCCTTCGCTGCCGGGACTGCCCCATGTGGTACGGCGCCGAAGACGAGGGCTGGGGACCGTGCTCCATCAAGAACCGGCGGGGTGACACCCGCTACCTCACCTGGGGGGGCCACGCGTGCGACGAGGGCTACGTGCCCCCGCCGGCAACCCCGACCTTCGCACGGGCGGCCGGGTTGAGCGGGGCCCGTTCGACCTCGAGCGCATCGGCGGTCGGGTACACCTCGACCTCGAAGGCCGGCCAGGGCAAGCGCGGAGCCGAAGCGCGAAGCCGCCGCGGTCCCAGCTCGACCCGGCGGCGCTCGAGGTCGAGGCGATAGTCGTCCGGACCGACGCCCAGCCGCGTGGCGATCCGGGAGGCCCAACGGGCGAGGTCGCGCTCGGCGTCGGCCTCGATCACCCCGAGGACAATGGTACCGTCGTCGGTCCGGTCGGCGAACGAAGGAGCGGTCCGCTCGGCCCGGCGCAGGAGGCGCTGGCGCAACTGGACGCTGTCCTTGAACCGCGACGAGCAGTAGTGGACCGGGACCGAGAGGCCGAGCCCCCGCACGATCCGCTCGGCGACCGCCCGGCTGCCCTGGACACCCCAGCCGTTCGCCGGGTCGACGCGGTACCCCCGGCTCCGCAGCGGTCCCTCGTTGGTCTCGGAGAACTCGAGCTCGTTGAGGTTGACGAAGTCGACGCCGATCCGATCGAGGGCGCGCAGGAGCCGAACGAGCTCCTTCTCCTTGTCCGGCAGGACGGGGATCTCCACTCCCCGCCGGATCCCCCAGGAGGGCGCCTCCTCAAGCACGGCGCGGTACGCCCCGCCGTCGTGGGCGAGCGGCCCCCAGAGGTAGTACGGGATGTGCAGTCGGAACTCGTCGAGGCCCGCGGCGGCGAGCCGCCGGAGCTTCTCCGAGTTCGGTTCGTGCGTGTAGAGGTGGATGTGGTGCCCCGCGCCGAACTCCCGCTTCAGCAGGCGGACGTAATGTTCGACCCGGTCCGCCACGCCGAGCGGGTCCCCGCCGGTGATCCCGGTCCCCGCGGCCCCGATCGCCCGCGCCTCCTCGAGGACGTCCGCATCGGCGAGAACGCGTCGTTCGTTCGCGTAGGTGACGTCCTTCTGGTTGCGGGCGGGCGACACCGGGCAATAGAAGCACCGGAACCGGCAGACGCCGGTGACGAAGAGGACCATCTTCTTGCCGTCGGCGCACTGCACGCACGCCGGTGACAGCGCGCCGCGGTGGCTCGAGGCCATCGGCAGGTGCGTGAGCCCTTCCGTGTCCATCCCGTCGGAGGAAGGCGGGGGGCCGAGTAAAAGAGTTTCCCGGCGGCCGGGCGCGCGGGCCGGCGGGCAGCGACGTCCGTGCCCGGTGGTGGCCCTTCGCCACCTAGTGGGGTGAAGGGGAAAGAGAGGCAGGGCTAAATCCCCCTCCCTGTTCGGCGCCGGCACCTTCGGAGGCGCCACGTCGATGGAGA
>JAKAVH010000230.1 GCA_021827545.1 Thermoplasmata archaeon | reverse complement strand
CGCGAGCGCGAAGACGATCGGGTCGCGGGCCATCGAGCGGACGTGCTCGGACCGGACGGTGTCGGGCCGGGGCGTGGAGGCCGCAAGGAGCACATCGGCGCCGACGAGCGCGCTCGCAAGGTCGCCGGTCCGGCCGGCGCCGTTCGTCCGCAGGGCGAGGCGGTACTTCCACGGGTTGTGGAGCATCAGTTCGTCCATGTCCTCCCGCTCGGCATGAAGGATCCCTCGCTGGTCGACCAGCGCGAGCCGGTGCGGATCGTGGCCCAGCGTGATCAGGAGCCGCGCGGTGACGAGGTTCGCCGCTCCCGCCCCGAGGAGGACGGTCCGCAGCTCTCGCATCGACCGGCCCGTGAGCTCAAGCGCGTTCAGCAGCCCCGCGACGGTCGCGGCGGCGGTGCCCAGCTGGTCGTCGTGCCAGACCGGGATCTCGAGCCGCTTCTGAAGCTCCTCGAGGATCCCGAAGCACTTCGGCGAAGCGATGTCCTCGAGGTTGATGCCGCCGAACGCCGGCGCCATCGCCTCGACGGTCGCGATGAACCGATCGGGCGAACCGACCTGGATCGGGATCGGGATCGCGTCGACCCCGCCGAGGAACTTGAACAGCAGCGCCTTGCCCTCCATGACCGGGAGCGCTGCCCGCGGACCGATGTCCCCGAGACCGAGGACCCTCGAGCCGTCGGTCACGATCGCGACGGTGTTCCACCGCCCGGTGAGGTCGAAGGAGAGGTCCGGGCTCGCCCGAATGCGGCGCGAGACCTCCGCGACCCCCGGGGTGTACCACAGTGCGAAGTCCCGCAGCGAGCGGACCGGCACCTTCGGCACGGTCTCGATCTTGCCCTGGTAGAACGCCGAAAGCTCCACCGACCGACGTCCGAAGGCATCGGTCTCCTGCTGTTCGCTCCGCTCGGCGGCGGGCGGTGCGGACCGACGCCGGGTCTCCCGCCCGACCGATACCGGTGCCGCCGAGCTCTCCGCCATCGACCCGGCATCGACCGGTGGAGGCCATATTAACACTTTTCCGCAGACGTAGGGATTGTTCGTCAATTGTCGGAGTTCCGCCGATCCTGCCGTCCCCCCGGACGGGAGTGTGGCCCCCTTTCGGGCGGACCGCCGGAGCCGCGACGGCCGGCCGGCGTCGTCCCGGAACGGGGATGCGAGGTTCGGCAGGAGGGAATATCGCTTTGTTCCTCACGCAACGGGATTTCCCCGTCTGCAGGGCTCGGGATTCCCGCCAGCTTTAAGCTCCGGCCCCGGGGTCCCGCGCCCGTGATCGTGCGGACCGGGCTGACCGGACCGGCGCCCCGGCCGGAACCGCTCATCACCGCGACCCGGGACCTCGACCGGGGAAGGACCACCCCCGAAGCCCTGGAGGAACTGTTCGAGCGGACCGAGCACGAGGTGGTCGCCCTCGAGCGGAGGCTGGGGTTCGAATCGATCACGGGCGGCTACCTGCGCTGGCCGGACGTCTTTCGCCCGTTCGCCGAGAACTGGGAGGGATTCGCGGTCGGTCCCTTGACCCGATGGCTCGAGACGAACACGTTCTTCCGGCAGCCGATCCTGCTCGGACCGCCCGTCCGGCCCCCGGGGTCCTTTTAAGCTCGGCTTCCCCCAACGCTCCTCAAGGAGCCGGCGCAAGGCCGCATCCTCCTCCCGGGCCCCTACACGTTCGCGAGCGTGCTCGACAACCGCTCGGGCGAGACCGACGAGGCGATCGTGCACCGCCTCGGCCGCCTCCTCGCGGAGGAGGTCGCGGAACTGTGCGGGCTCGGCTTCCGCACGTTCCTCTTTCTCGAGCCGTGGCTCGTGGTCCGGCCCCCCGAGGGCCCCCGGGCCGAGGCTGTCGTCGCGGGGTACGAGCCGATCCGCGCGGCGCTGGGTGGCGCGAGCTCGCTCGTCTGGACCTACGGCGCCGACGGGATCCCGGCCCTTCCGCTCCTCGAACGGTTGCCGGTCTCGGCCTTCGGCATCGACCTTGCCGAGACCGACGTGGAGCGCCTCCCGCTTGCGCGTCAGCGGGCCGGGCTCGGACTCGGGGTGGTCGACCCTCGCACGACCCTCGGTGAAGACATGGCCGAGGTCGCGAAGGTCGTCCGCGCGGCCCACGAACGGCGGCGTCCCCCCGTCGTCTGGCTCGGACCCGGGGCGCCGCTCGATCTCCTCCCTTGGGAGCCGGCGACCCGGAAGCTCCACGTTCTGCCGGCCGTGAGCCAGGCGCTCGGGGACGGAGGCCGATCGTGAGGTCCCCGCTCTTCCCCACGCAGGAGATCGGTAGCCTTGCGAAGCCGCGTTGGCAGCTCATGGGGCAGCGGACCGAGCCGCTCGACGACGCGGCGAAGGCCGACTTCCGTGCCTGGGACGCGCGCACCCACTTCGCCGAGGAGATGCCGGCGGAGCGGGCCGCCCTGCTCGAGGGACGCCCCCGCGAGGTCGGCCCCGAGCGGGTCCGCGACCTCGGGGCGATGTTCGCGATCCGGTTCCTGGAGGACGCCGGTCTCGACCGGGTCTACGACGGAGAGGCCCGACGGATCGAGATGTACGAGTATCCGATCCGGCAGATGCGGGGCTTCCGTTTCCAGGGCCATGTCCGCTCGTTCGACCACAAGTACTACCTCAAGGCCGCGGTCGTGGACGAGCTGCGGCTCGAGCGGCCGTACCACGTGGAGGAGTTCGACTTCGTCCGGCTCCACGCGAAGGCGGTCCCGAAGATCCCGCTCACCGGGCCGTACACCCTGGCCGATTGGTCGTACAACGAGTACTACCTCGCCCGTCAGAAAGGCTGGAAGGGTCGGGGCGCACGCCGCGCGGCCCAGCGCGAGTTCGTGGTCGACCTCGCGCGGCGGGCGATCCGCCCGACGATCCACGCGCTGATCGAGCGGGGATGCCGGGTGATCCAGATCGACGAACCGGCGGCCGGCACGCACCCGGACGAGGCGGAGCTTGTCGTTGAGGGGTTCAACGCGGCGACCGAAGGGTTCGACGCCGAGTTCTCGATGCACATCTGCTACTCCAACTACCGCGACCTCCTGCCCGCGCTGCTCGAGGCGAAGCAGTGTCGCCAGTGGGCGTGGGAGTTCGCGAACCGCGACACCGACGGCCACGACGGCTATGCGGTCCTCCAGGCGCTCGCCGAGTACGGGGACACCCGCGAGGTCGGGCTCGGGGTGGTCGATGTGCACCGGGACTCGGTCGAATCGCCCGAGGTCGTCCGCGCCCGCATCGCCCGGGCGGTCCGCTACCTCGGCGACCCCGATCGCATCTGGGTCAACCCGGACTGCGGTCTCCGTACCCGAAGCCTGCCGGTGGCCCGGGCGAAGCTCGACGCGGTGGTGCGCGGCGCCGCGCTCGCGCGCGCCGACTTCTCCTCTCCGCGTCGCTGACCGCGCGCTCAGTCACCGGACGGGAGCGCGGAGAGGACCTCGCCCCGAGCGGGCCCGACGAGCACGGTGTGCTCCGCCTGCGCCACCAACCCTCCGCTCCGCTCCAGGAAGACCGGGTAGGTCTGGAGGTACCGGCGCGCCCCGCGGAGGGCTTCCGCCTCCTCGGGCGTGCGCGCCCACCGCATCGCGAACGGCAGCGTGCGGAACCGGGCGTAGAGCCCGGAGAGGACCGGGTCGGTCCCGCTGGGGACGGACCGGAAGCGGGCGATATGGCCGAACGGACCATTCGCGATCCGGCCGACCCCATTGGTCGCGAACGGCTCGATCGCGATCACCTCGCCCTCCTCGAGCGTCGCGTCGGTCATCCCGGGAACGTTCGGGATCGACTTGCCCGCGTGCAGGAGGTAGCGCTCGATCGAGTGGCCGGTGAGGTCCTGGATCGGTCGCAGCCCGCGCGCTCGGATCGCCTCGGCGACGGCGCGGCTGATCTCGTCCACCCGGATCCCCGGTCGCACCCGAGCGATCCCCTCGCGCAGCCCCTCCCGCGCGGCCCGCACGAGGTTCTCGTGCCGGTGCGAACCCCCGACCTCCACGGTGTCGGCGGTGTCGGCGATCGCCCCGTCGAGGTGCGCCCCGACGTCGACCTTCAGCAGGTCACCGGCCGCGAGTTCGCCCGTATCGTCCGGCGGCGGGGTGAAGTGCGCGGCCTCGTGGTTGCGGGAGAGGTTGGCCGGGAACGCCGGCGCGGCGCCCTGGTCTCGGATGAACGC
>JAKAVH010000189.1 GCA_021827545.1 Thermoplasmata archaeon | reverse complement strand
TCGCCTCGGGATCCGGATGGGCAAGGCCGGCCGTCCGGGCAAGGTGGTGCCCCACACCCTGAACTCGACCGCGATCGCCACGTCGCGGGCGATCGCCGTGATTCTCGAGCAGTATCAGCGCCCGGACGGCTCCGTCGAGGTTCCCGAAGTCCTCCGGCCCTACATGGACGGGCGCGAGGCGATTGCCGTGGCATCGAAGGGGCCGTCGTGAACCGCCCCGCCCGAGAGGGTCGCGGCCGATGCGGACCATGCGCACCCTCGTGAACCGACGGGCTCCTCGGGCGCGCCGGTCGCCCGTCGCGCCGACCGACGTTCGACGGGGATCGGGACGGAGGGTCGCTTGACCCGTCAGCGGCAGCTCGACGAGTTCACCGCGGAGGGGGCGGTCCCGGCCGCCCCGATCCTTCCGCCCGGGCGGGCGCATCCCCCCGGACTCCCCGGAGTCTGGCAGACGTCGAACGGCACGGTAGCGCACCCCCTCTTGCGGCCCGATGCGATCCGGGCGCTGCCGTTCCAGCTCGACCTCGCCCGCGTCGGGCTCGCCGAGGATCTGCTGGTGGTGCTGCCGACCGGGCTCGGCAAGACCGTGATCGCGGCGCTCCTCGCCGCCGAGCTCCTTCGGGCCGGGGACGGGAAGATCCTGTTCCTCGCCCCGACCCGCCCGCTGGTCCAGCAACATTCCGAGTCCTTCGGGCGCTGGCTCGTCTCCCTACGGACCGCCCGGTTCACCGGCACCGTTCGCCGGCCGGTCCGGCAGGGCGCGTGGGAGACGGCCGATGTCGTGTTCGCCACCCCCGAGCTCGTCCAGAACGACCTCGAGGCCGGCCGCTGCGATCTCAAGGACGTCGCCCTCCTCGTCGTGGACGAGGCCCACCACGCGGTCGGCAAGTATGCCTACGTGCCGATCGCGGCCCGGTACCGGTCCGAGCGGCCCCCCGGCGGCCGGATCCTCGCCCTCACCGCCTCACCGGGGGGGAAGGAAGAGCGGGTGGAGGAGGTCGTGCGCGCGCTCGGCGTCGCCCGGATCGAGGCCCGGAGCCGGGACGACCCCGGCGTGCGGGAGTACGTCCAGCCGGTCGACATCGACACCCGGTGGGTCGACCTGCCGCCGGCTACCGCCCACGTCCGGGATCTCCTCGAGTTCGCCTCGCGGGCGACCGCCCGCAAACTGCAGAAGATGGGGTACCTGCGGAAGAAGCCGATCGCTTCGCTCTCGGTGAAGGACCTTATCGCCCTGCGCGCGGAGATCTTCGCGAGGCCCGGTCCGATGGTCCGACGGTTCGGTCCGCTGTTCCACCAGCTCGTCCTCCTCCATCTCCACCACGCCCAGGAACGCTTGGAGACCCAGGGGCTCGCACCGTTCCTTCAGTACCTCGACCGTCTCGAGGCAAAGCCGAAGCCGAGCCGGGGGGACCGCGCGATGCTCGCGCTCCCCGAGGTCGTCGAGGCCCGCCGAGAGGCCCGTTTGTTCCTCGAGACGACCCGGGAGCCGTCCCATCCGAAGCTCGACGCGCTCGTCGACCTGGTCCGGACCACGCTCGACGAACCCCGCCAGCATCCCCCCCGGATCCTCGTCTTCGCGCAGTATCGGGACACGATCCAGTCGATCCAGTCCGCGCTCGAGCGTGAGGGGTGGACGGTGGGCCGCTTCGTGGGCCAGGCGACCCGGGACCCCGACGACCGAGGCATGAACCAGAAGGAGCAGGCCCGGGTCCTCGCGTCGTTCCGGGAGGGTCGGTTCCCTCTCTTGGTCGCGAGCAGCGTGGCGGAAGAGGGGCTCGATGTCCCGGACGTGGACCTCGTGGTCTTCTTCGAATCGGTCCCGAGCGAGATCCGAGCGATCCAGCGCCGCGGCCGGACCGGGCGCAGCTCCCTCGGCCGGGTGGTCGTCCTCCTCACCCACGAGACTCGGGACGTCTCCTACCAGAAGGCCGAGGTCCGCCGGGAGAAGGCGATGCGTCGGATCGTCCGCCGGTTGTCGGCCGAGGCGCGCCGCCGACCCGAGGCTGCGTCTCCACCGGCCGGGTCGTCGGAGATCCGGCACGATGCGTCCGAAAACTCGGTATAAACATTCCCGAGCGGCAAGCGGCGTGCGACTCGGTCACGGAAGCTAAATAATCTCCACCGGGTCGAGCGCCCCGGTGCCCCCATGGGGATCCTCGCGGCGATCGCCCAGAACCTCGGGCTCGTCTCGCTCACCGTGATCTCGGTGGTCCTGACGGCCTATCTCGCGTACTCGATGCTCCACCCCGAACGGTTCTGAGTCGGTCGAAGCCCCGTGATCGAACTCCAGTCGCTCTGGGATGTGATCTTCCTCGTCGCGCTCGTCGTGGCGATCGCCCCGGCGTTCGGCGCGTACCTCGGACGGGTGTACCTCGACCGCCCGACGTTCGGGGACACCGTGCTCGGACCGATCGAGCGGGGGATCTACCGTCTCCTCGGGACGTCGCCCCGGCGGTCGATGACGGCCCGCGAGTACATGCTCGCGGTCCTCTTCGTCAACGTCGGTGTCTTCGCCTTCCTCTACGTGTTCTTCTTCTTCCAGAACCTCCTGCCGTACGACGCGACCGGCGCTCCCGGGATGAGCTGGGACCTCGCCCTGCACTCGGCCGCGAGCTTCACGACCAACACCGACTTCACCCACTTCACGAACGAGACCCAGATGAGCCTGGGCGCGCTCTTCATCGCGTACCCGCTCGCGCTGTTCGTGTCGGCAGCGACGGGTCTCTCCGTCGCCGCCGCGATGATCCGCGGTTGGGTCCGCAGGGACGGCACCATCGGCAACTTCTACGTCGACCTCGTCCGCACGATCTCCCGCGTGCTGCTGCCCCTCGCGACCCTATTCGCGCTGGTGATGGTCTTCGAAGGCGTTCCCCAGACGTTCACGAACTACGTTCTCGCGCACCCGCTCACCGGGGGCACCCAGGAGATCTTCCTCGGGCCGGTCGCTTCCTACCAGGCGATCTCGCTGCTCGGCACCAACGGCGGGGGCTTCTACTCGGCCAACATGGCATCGCCGATCGCGAACCCGAGCGCGTTGTCGAATCTCTTCGGGGTCTTCGCGATGATGCTGATCCCGTTCTCGACTCCGTTTGCGTTCGGGCAGATCATTCGCAAGCGGGGGGAAGCCTGGCCGTTCATGGGCACGATCCTCATCGTCTTCGCGATCGCGCTCGGGCTGTTCATCGCGTACCAGGCGGCCACGAACCCGGCGCTCGCGGGCATCGTCGGACTCGGACCCCAGGCCGCGGGGTATCCGGTCGGCCAGGAGACCCGGTTCAGCCTGCCCGAGTCGGCGCTCTTCCAGGTGGTGAGCGTCTACGACAACGTCGGGGCGAACAACATGCAGATCGGTGCGATCTCCCCGGTCGCCCAGCTCGTGCTGCTCTTCGGGATGTTCACCCAGAGCACTCCCGGCGGTGACGGGACCGGCTTTGGCGTGCTGTTGCTCTTCGCCGTGCTCGGCGTCTTCGTCGGGGGGCTCATGGTCGGGCGGACGCCCGAGTACCTCGGGAAGAAGATCACGACGGGCCACGTCCGCTGGGCGGCCCTGGCCCTCCTCGTCCATCCGGCGGTGATCCTGATCCCGTTTGTGGTCGCGGTCGCCGGCGGCTTCGTCTCGACCGCGGCTGCGACCCTTCCCGGGTCGGCCCACACGTTCTCCTCGGTCCTCTACGAGTTCACCAGCGAGTCGGCGAACAACGGCAGTGCCCTCTCCGCCGGTTCGTTCAACGACACGACGGTGTTCTTCAACGTCGCTGGGGCGGTCGTGATGCTCGTGGGCCGGTTCGTTCCGATCTGGGCGATGCTCGCGGTGGGCGGGATGTTCTCGGGTCAGGAGGTCCTTCCGCCGGGCCCCGGCACGCTGCAGACCGCGAGCACGACGTTCACGATCTACATCACGCTCTTTTTGATCATCGTCTCGGTCCTCCTGTTCCTTCCCGTGATCGCCCTCGGCCCGCTCGCGCAGATCGTGGGAGGTCCGTGAGATGGCGGAGCCCGGCGCGCGCGTGTCCGTCCGGAAGGTCCCCCACACGTCCGTGACGCGCGTGCTCGTGGACTCGGTCAAGCTGTTCCGCCCGAGCAACCAGGTTCGCTATCCGGTGATGTTCTGCGTGTACGTCCTCTTCCTCTTCCTGATCAATTTGAACCCGCA
>JAKAVH010000025.1 GCA_021827545.1 Thermoplasmata archaeon | reverse complement strand
TACGACTCCTAATCAAGCGACCGTGGTTCCGGAGCACCCGGTGCATCGATGTCGCTCGGGACCGGTCCGGATCGCTGGGAAGCGGAGCTGAGGTCGCTCCGGCAGGAGCTTCAGGAGCTCCGACAGGAGCAACGAGAGATGGCAAAGGCGATCGGGGAATTGGTGACGACCTTCCGATCGCTCGCGGTGCACCTCGGCATCGCGTCCGAGCCGTACGCCCGCCGACAAGGCCGTGCGGAGTCCCGGGACGTCCCGGGTTTCGGATAGGCCCGGCGCATGCGGATCCTGTACACGATCCGGACGGGGGAGCGACAGGAGCACGAGGGACATTTCGAGATCGACCTTACCGGGGTCACCGAAGCGTCGATCGACCTGGTCCTTCCGTCCTGGGTCCCGGGGTCGTACCACATCATCGACTACGTCCGGACGTTTCGCGGGATGGTCGCCCGAGCCGGTTCCGACGGCCCGCCCCTCGCGGTCGAGCGGATCGACAAGGCCCGCTGGAGGGTCCGGACCGAGGGCCAGCCAACCGTCCACCTCGAGTACGGGGTCTACGGTCACCAGATGGTGACCGAGGCGTTCGACCTCTCGCCCGAGCATCTGTTCGTGAACGCCGCTCTCTGCCTCCCCTACGTGGACGGCCACCTCACTGAGCCGGTCGAAGTGGCGCTCGACGTTCCCGCGGAATGGCGCGTGTACACCGAGCTCGAGCCGGTCGGCGACCGGCCTCCGCGATTCCGTGCGCCGAACTACGACACCCTGGTCGACGAACCGATCGACTCCGGCCGGCCCTTGGTACTGGCGATACGCCCGGCCGGCATCCCCCACCGCATCGTCCTCTGCGGAGAGGGGGGGAACTACGACGCCCGCCGGATCACCGAGGACCTGTCGAAGATCGTCGAGGCGACGGTCGCGCTCGTGGGGGAGTCCCCCCTCCGCAGCTACACGTTCTTCTACCACCTCACGGAGACTCCGGACGGCGGGCTCGAGCACGCGAACTCCAACTCCTGCGTGATCCGGCGCACGGTCTTCGAGCCGAAGGAGGACTACCAGCGGTTCCTCTCCTTGACGAGCCACGAGTACTTCCACCTCTACAACGTGAAGCGGATCCGGCCGAAGGTTCTCGGTCCGTTCGACTACACCCGCGAGAACTACACCCGGCTCCTCTGGTGGATGGAGGGGGGAACGGACTACTTCGCCGACCTCATCCTCCGGCGGGCCGGCCTGTTCTCCGTCAAGAAGTACCTCGAGCTTGTGGCCAAGGACGCCAAGACCTTCCTCGAGACGCCCGGCCGACGGCGGCTGAGCCTCGAGGACGCGTCGTTCCTCTCGTGGGTCGACCTGTACCAGCCGTACGAGGAGACCCCGAACCGGTCGATCTCGTACTACCTCAAGGGGACGCTCGTCTCGATGTGCCTCGATCTCGAGATCCGGCAGGCCACGGAGACCCGGGCGTCGCTCGAGACCGTCCTCCGCACCCTGTGGCAGGAGTACGGCAAACCGGGGCGCGGTCTCGACGAGGAGGAGCTCTGCACGATCGCGAGTCGATCCGCGGGAGTGGACCTCCGGGACTTCTTCCACCGGTACGTGGAGGGAACGGACGAGGTCGATCTCGCGGCGTTCGCCCGCTACGCGGGCCTCTCCTTCGGGCCGAAACCGCGGGAGGAGGACGCCCCGGTCCCGGGCTATCTCGGGCTCCGGGTCGAGAACAACGCCGGCTGGGTACGGGTCCGGACCGTGCTCGCCGAGACTCCGGGCCGCCGGGCGGGGATGACCGCGGGCGACGAGCTCGTCGCGATCAACGGCGGGAAGGTGACCTACGAGAACTTCGAGAAGTCGCTCAAGCTTTACCCACCGGGCACGGCGGTGGACATCGCCCTCTTCCGGCGTGGCTACCTACGTCACGTGTCGCTCACCATGGGGGACCCCCCGCCGGAGGCGTACGTCTTCACACCGGTCGATGCGCCCACCGACCGCGAGCGGATGGTCCACGAGAACTGGCTGGGAGCGAAGTGGACCCCGCCGGCGAAAGGCGGTGAGACCTAGGCCGCGGGGGGGAATCCGGCGATCGGGACCGCCTTGCGGCCGTACCGCCACTCGCCCTCCATCGGGTAGAGACGGCGCAGCCGGGTGTCGACCCGATCCCCGATGCGAACGGCCCCGGGAGAGGCCTCGGTGACCTGCAGCGTGACCCGGATCTCCGGGGCGACCTCGGCGAGCACGACCTCGTACGGCCCGTGGGCCGCCACTTGAGCATCGAACTCGGTGGGTTGGCCACCGCGGCCGATCACGGTCGTCGCGACGACCCGGACGCCTTCCCGGGGGAGAGCGAGGGCGGTAAGCCCATCGTATCGGCCGCATCGGCGGCACCGGCCTCGTGCCGGAAAGCTGGTGGTTCCGCAGGCCCCGCACCGCTCCCCCTCGAAACGCCAGCGGCTTCCCAGATTCTCGAGATAGCGGGGGCGCGGCACGTACGCTCCCTCCGACACCGCGTCGAGCCGCTCGGCATCGACCGCGGTCGGGGCCCGGCCCGGTCCCGACATCGGACGCGCGGGGTCGGTCTGCGTGACGCAGGAGACCCGGCCCGTCACCTCGGCGGCGAAACGATCGGCCGCCGCGAGCAACCCGAGGGACTCCTCCACCACCGGAATCTCCGCGCGGGCCAGCCCCGACCCCGAGGGGCCAAAGAGGAAGGCGAGCGCCCCGTCGTCGTCGCGCGCGGGGTCGGAAGACCGACGGGCGGCCACCACCAGCGCGGGGCCCTCTCCCCCGGTCGAGGCGGCCTCGAACGCCCTCGCGAGCGCACGCGGCCCGGGCGGCAGCGGATGCAGCGAGACAGGCCTTCCGAGCCAGTGCGGCCAGGCCCACTCCGGCCCCACCGGGCCGATCGTCAGGAGGTCGATGGGGACCCTCGGGGCGCCGGAGGGCGCGAAGACGGCGAGCCGCTCGACCGCCGTGGCCGCGAGGGTGAACTCGTCCTCATCCGCCTCGGCCGTCCGACGGCCCTCGACCGTGCGCGACGGGCGGTGGACGACCAGCGCGTTCAGGTCTCTCACGCTTTTCACCCTGCCCGGAAGATTGAGACCGTTGCGGTGGCGCCGGCCCCCCCCACGTTGTGCGTCAGCGCGCGATCGACTTCCGGCAGCTGGCGGGCGCCGGCCTGGCCGCGCAGCTGGAGGAAGACCTCGTAGACCTGGGAGATCCCGGTCGCCCCGATCGGATGGCCTTTCGCCTTCAGTCCCCCGTCGGGGTTCACCGGGAGGCGCCCCGTCGGTCGGGTCGCTCCGCTGAGCGTGAGGGCGGCCGCTTCCCCCGGCCCGGCGAACCCCAGGTCCTCGATGGCCAGAAGTTCGGCGATGGTGAAGCAGTCGTGGACCTCAAGGAACGAGACCGCCGAACGATCGCACCCCGCCTCGCGGAACGCCGCATCGGCCGCGGCCCGTGTCGCGTCGAAACCGGTGAGGCGGGGGCGCTCCTGTACCGCAAGGAAGTCGGAGGAGGCGCCGAGTCCCTCCACGTACACGGGCGTGTCGGTGTACCGGCGGGCGACGTCCTCCCGGGCCACCAAGACGGCGGCAGCCCCGTCGCTCACCGGGCAGCAATCGTACAGGCCGAGAGGGTCGGCGACGCGAGGGGCCCGGACCACGTCCTCGGAACGGATCTGCTTTTGGAAGTGCGCGTTCGGGTTCTGGGCCCCGTTCGCATGGTTTTTGACGGCGACCTCGGCGAGCGCCTCGGGGCCGAGCCGGTGCACCTTCAGGTACGCGGACGCCAGGAGGCCATAGACCCCGGCGAAGGTGAGCCCCGCCAGTCGTTCCCACTCCGTGTCGCCCGAGACCCCGAGCCAGTAGCGGCGCCGGGCGTTCGACACGTCGGTCATCTTCTCGACCCCGGCGACCAGTACCAGCTCCGCGGCTCCGGCCGCCACGGCGCGGACCGCGGCGCGGAGCGCCGAGCCGCCCGAGGCGCACGCGTTCTCGACGCGGGTGGTCGGCAGCCCCGGCCGACCGGCCTCCTCGGCGAGGATCGCCGATGCGTTACCGATCTGCCAGCCTCCGAAGCCGAGCGTCGCGAGGAACGCTTCGTCGAGAGCGTGCGGGTCGACACCGTGGTCCACGCTGGCGAGCGCGTTCCCGACCGCGGCGCGGAGCAACGGC